>CAZULX010000166.1:0-2630 GCA_964621335.1 uncultured Streptomycetaceae bacterium | reverse complement strand
CGCAGGCGGCGAAGCCGGCGAAGTCCTTGAGCGTCACGCGGCCGGCGATGATGTCGCTCATGTGGACATCGAAGGCGGTAAAGCCTGCGCGGTCGAAGGCGGCGGCCATTTCCAGCTGGCCGTTGACGCCTTGTTCGCGGAGGATGGCGATGCGAGGTCGGCTTAGCGCGCGCGAACCTTCCCTCACCCCTACCGCTCTCCCGAAGGGAGAGGGGTTCGATGACCAAGCCTCCCTTCTCCCCTCGGGAGAAGGGCTCGGGGGAGCGGAGCGGTCGGGGAGGGAGGCAGTAATGTCCTCGGCGGGATCGAAGGTAAGGTGCGCGTGCAGGCCGGGATCAGACGCATCGAGGATGCGGTCGTATTCCTGCTGGGCGCATTCGGGATGGTCGCGCAGGCGCTGCATGTGATACGTGGTCTCGGACCAGGCGCGGCGGAGCTCGATGCGGGACGCGGAGTAGATTTCTTTCCCTGCCGATACGATCCGCAGTCGATCTTCGGCATTGAGGCGTGCGATCGACGTCACGTCCGCCCCGAGTCCGGCCTCGTCACAGGCAGCACGCACCGCATCGACGTCCGCCGCACGCACCTGGATCACCGCGCCGAGCTCTTCGTTGAAGAGCGTCTCGAGCGCTTTGCCCCGCACGTCGAGCTCGCCGTCGACAGTGACCCCGACTTTGCCCGCGAACATCATTTCGCACAGCGTCACGAAAAGCCCGCCGTCGGAGCGATCGTGATACGCGAGGAGCTTGCCGTCGCCGTTCAACTCTTGCATGAGGCCGAAGAATCGTCTGAGCAGGGCAGCATCCTCGACGTCGGGCGCTTCGCTTCCAACATGGCCATAGACCTGCGCCAGCGCCGAGCCCCCGAGACGTGCTTTTCCACCGCCGAGATCGATCAGCAGCAACGCGGTCTCTCCGCAGTCGGTGCGCAGTTGCGGTGTGAGGGTGCGACGCGCGTCGGTGACCGGCGCGAACGCCGAGACGATGAGTGACAGCGGCGCCGTGACCTCGCGGCGAGACCCGTTCTCTGCCCACGTCGTTTTCATCGACAGCGAATCCTTGCCGACGGGAATGCTGATGCCGAGCTGCGGGCACAGCTCGAGCGCGACTGCGTGCACGGTGTCATACAGCGCCGCGTCTTCGCCCGGGTGCCCTGCCGCAGCCATCCAGTTCGCTGAAAGCTTCACGTCACCGATATCGGCTATCGGCGCCGCGACGATGTTGGTCAGCGCCTCGCCGATCGCCATGCGGCCCGAAGCTTCGTGGCTCACCAGCGCGAGCGGCGTGCGCTCCCCCATCGCGAAGGCTTCCCCCCGGAAGGTCTGGTAACCCATGAGCGTCACCGCGACGTCCGCCACGGGTACCTGCCACGGACCGACCATCTGGTCGCGGCCGGTGAGACCGCCGACGCTGCGGTCACCGATCGAGATGATAAAAGTCTTGTCTGCGACCGCGGGCAGCTTCAGCACGCGCAGCGCTGCATCCGCGAGCGCGATTCCCGCGAGGTCGAAAGGCGGCAGCTCGCGCCGCACACGCTCGACGTCACGCCGCATGCGCGGCGGCTTGCCGAGCAGCACTGCGAGCTCCATGTCCACGGGCTTGTTACCGAAATGCGGATCGCTCACGAACAGCCTGCCGTCGCCTGTCGCTTCCCCCACCACCGCATAGGGACAGCGCTCGCGCTCGCAGATCTCGCCGAAAGGTGCGAGGTCCCCCGGCGCAATCGCCAGCACGTAGCGCTCCTGCGCTTCGTTCGACCAGATCTGCATCGGCGACATGCCCGGCTCTTCGTTCGGCACTTTGCGCAGGTCGAAACGGCCGCCGCGCCCTGCCGAATGCACGAGCTCGGGCAAAGCGTTGGAAAGCCCGCCCGCGCCCACGTCGTGTATCGAAAGGATCGGGTTCGCCTCTCCAAGCCCCCAGCAACGGTCGATCACTTCCTGCGCGCGGCGCTCGATCTCTGCGTTCCCGCGCTGCACCGAATCGAAGTCGAGGTTCTCTTCGTTGGTCCCGGTGCCCATGCTCGATGCAGCACCGCCGCCGAGACCGATCAGCATGCCGGGGCCGCCGAGCTGGATGAGGAGCGCGCCTTCGGGGATCGCCGATTTCGCGGTGTGACTTGCGGCGATGTTGCCCACACCGCCCGCGATCATGATCGGCTTGTGATAACCGCGCACTTCTCCGGCCACGCGCTGCTCGAACGTGCGGAAATAGCCGGCGAGATTGGGGCGTCCGAACTCGTTGTTGAACGCGGCGCCGCCGATCGGACCTTCGATCATGATCTGCAGCGGCGAGGCGATACGTGTAGGCGCGCCGATCGCGTCCTGCTCCCACGGTTGCTCGAAACCGGGGATTCGCAGATTGGAGACCGTGAAGCCGGTCAGCCCCGCTTTGGGCTTGGAGCCGCGTCCCGTAGCGCCTTCGTCGCGGATTTCGCCCCCCGACCCGGTCGCAGCTCCCGGATACGGCGAGATCGCCGTCGGGTGGTTGTGCGTCTCCACTTTCATCAGGATGTGCGTGAGCTCGTCCCGGTAGCGGTACTCGCCTTCCGCGCCCGGATACCACCGCGGCGTTCGCGCGCCTTCGATCACCGATGAATTGTCGGAATAGGCGACGACGGTCCCGCGGGGA
>CAZULX010000165.1:0-3626 GCA_964621335.1 uncultured Streptomycetaceae bacterium | reverse complement strand
GAGGTCTACCGCCCGTGCCGGCTGCGCTCGTGGTGCTGCCGTAACAGGTCTTTACCGTAGTCGTTCCCGTTCGGTGTGCGCACGACCGTATGTATGTGGTCGCGGCTGGACTCGTTCGACCTGAACGGTGCGACTCGGCCCTGGTGGTCGAACTCGATCAGGATGACAGGGCTCTGCACGCGATAGTAGAAGGTGCCCTTCGGATCCGAGCCGCCTATCCACGCAAACCAGGTGCCGTCGAGATGGGCGCGCACTTCGTCCATCTTCACCTTCGCGTGCCCTTCCTTCATGTTCCCCACGTATTCCGCGATGAGCTCGAGGAGCAGCGCTTTCTGCGCGGCGTTGAGCTGTGACGCAGGTATGCCCGCATACGCGAGCACGAGGTTGTCTTTGTAGGCTTGCGCGAGGCTTTCCATCGGCCCTTTGTCGCTGCGTATGATGGCCTTGGCCTGCTGCGCCGGATCGAGCGCGCTGAATAGCCGCGCGCCTTTGTCCTGCTCGTCCTGCAGCACGACAGTGCCTTTGAACTTGCCCGAGACCGCGCGCACCGGCTCCGAGCCCATGAAAGTCGGCGTCATCACCACCTGGTCGCGCAGCACGAAGTAATTGACGATCGCGTGATGGCCGTCGAGCTGCCAGCCCCACGGCTCGGTGTCGGACGGCGTGCCCATCACGGTGATGTGATATAGCCACTGCCCGTATTCATCCCAGTTCTTCGCGAGCTCGGCGAGCGTCTCGTTCAGCTTCATGATGTCGGCGGTCTTCTGCAAACCTTTCGCGCTCAGGCTCGCTCGCATGAGGCCGAACGCGAGCTCGCGCTGCGCTTGCGTCATCTCCTTGAAGCTGACGCCCTGCCGCGGCGGGAAGTGCCGGTTGTCCCACTTGCGCCATTCGTCGTCGTCCACCGGAAACAGGGTTCGCTTGCGCTGGTCCGCAGTGAGCCCTTTCAGGAAAGCATCGGCCGCCGCGCGCACCGGGCGCGTCGAGACGCCGGTCGGCGCGAGCCTGAAAAGACCCGGAACGACCTTGCCGTCCGTCGTCACACCTTTGAACGGCTCAGCCACGGCGCGGCGCTCGAACTCGCGAAATGCCGCGAACCGGTCCATGACCTGCGTCCACGCCGCTTCGTGCGAGAAGACGAAGAGGATCGCGAGGGCGCAGGACACTCTGAAAATGATGCGGGGGTTCATGGCAGAGTCAGACGGGGATTCCCGAGATCGCCATGTCGCGCCTGCACGCTCCTCGCGATGACATATTCGTGTTCCTACCGCAGCAGACGTATCAGGTCCGAAACGTTGCTCACGTCGCGGAAGTTGCGGATCACCTCGATGCTCGCCTCGAGGTTGTCCCCTGACAACTTCGCGTACGGCGCGAGCGCGCGGTATTTGCCTTCGACGTCGGCCCAGTCGATGCCGAGTATCGCGGCGCCCCTGGGCGCATAAACCGTGCTCGAATGACTGCGGCCGTCACGCGTCGTAATCGTCACGGTCGCCCCTGACTTGTATCGCTCGAGGTTCTCGGTGGGCGGATCGACAGCCCGCACCTTCGCCAGCAGACCGCGGATCGCCGGATCGTTGATCTTGTCTTCGAAGGCGTGCGCCCAGGAGAAAGCCCTGTCGGCGACGCCGGCAGCTGCGAAATACGCGGGACTGTGCGCGACGCCGATGAGATCGGTCGGAAACTGCGGGCCGCCCAGCTCCTTCATCCCGGGGCGCGAGACCGAAATCGTCTCGACGTCGTCCGCCGAGACGTTACCCGCGCGCGCGGCGCTGGCCGCGGCCTCGGCGATGGCGTGATGAGGATGACCGCCGGGCACGAGCTTGATGCCCATGTCGGTGAGGATGCTCCAGCGCTTGCCCATCTCGCTCGTGACTTCCGCGACATCGGGTTTGTTGCCGTACACCTCGAAGAACCCGAGCCGGGTCTCGAGGACGCTTTCTTCGGCGAGATATCCCATCGCGGCGGCCTGCGCCGCGTTCACGCCGAGCATGGCGGCAAGCCCCGCGTGATACTCGCGGGCGACGCTGGTTTTGGCGGCGGCGTGCAGACCGCCCATCGAAGTCGCGGCGAGCGCGATCGCCTGCGTCATCTGCGATTCGTCGAGATGCATGAGACGCCCCGCCGCAACCGCGCCGGCGAAGATCGCGACGATGCAGCCGTGAAAGCCTTTCGCCTGCAAGCCGCCGGTCATCGCGCCGTTCATACGCCCGGCGACTTCGTAGCCGAGCACGATCGCGGCGAGCACGTCCTCGCCGCCGGCGCCGGTCTCTTCTGCAACGGCGAGAGCAGTGGCGCACGCGGTCGTGCCGCCATGGACGATGTTGCGCAGATCGCTGTCGTCCGAAGCCGCCGCGTCGCTCGTCAACGCGTTCACCCGCGCGGCCGCCGCGACGGGCAGCTTCTCGGCTGTGCCGAACCACAGCGTCGCCTCGGCTTTCCCGCCGCGCTCCACTTCCAGCGCGCGAACGATCCGGGACGATTCGATCGTCGAGCCCAGCGACGCGCTCGCGATGGTGCTGGAGATCAGCATCGCCGCGTATTCGATCGCTTTGGCCGGCAGATCGGCGCAGGTCTCGCGTGTGACGAATGCGGCGAGCTCGCGTGCGACGCTCATCGTGGCTACCCGCGCACCGGCTCGAGCCCGCTCTTCGCGATAGCCGGCGCTGCCTCTGCCGACGCGAGGAACGCGATGACCGACCGCGCCATGTCCGCATCGCGGGCGCTCGCGGCGACGCCGGCGGAGAACAGCGCGACTTTCTGAACCTCGGCCGGCAGCGGTGTGATGTGCGCGATTCCCGGCACGGGCAGCAATTCGCTCATCTGCTGAAAAGCGATCTCGGCTTCGCCGCGCGCGACCACCGCGCCGGTGCGCTCGCCGCCGCCGATCAGGCGACTCTTGCCCAGCACCTCTTCGGTTATCCCCAAGCGCTGGCACAGCTCGGTGGTGAGGTATTGGCCGCTCACGCTGGCGGAGTACGCGATCGACTTCGCGTCGAGCAGCGTGCGTCTCAAGGCATCGAGCGTGCTGACGTCGGGCTTCGGCGCGCCCGCGCGCACCGCTAAACCGATGGACGAGCGCGCAAGCGGGGTGCGCCCTTCCGCCAGCACCAGTCCGTCCTCTATCAACCGGCGCAGCAACTCGTCCGCGACGATGACGATGTCCGCGATCTCGCCGCGCCCGAGCCGATTGGGGATGGAGGTCTCCCCGGTCCCCACCGAGGTCGTGACCGTGACCATCGTTTTCTTCGTCAGGCGCTCCACTTGCGGAATCAACGCGAGATGCGCCGCGGTGAAGGCGCCCGAAGTCATTACGCGGATGTCGGTTGCTGGTGCGGTCATGGCTGGTTCTTCCTGCGGACTCGTCCGGAATGACGACACGTTTATGGTTTGAAATAGTGGGACGGCACACTAGTTCAGCCGGTACTGCTCGAGCTTGCCGTCGTCGAGCGTGATGCCGAGCCCCGGCCCCGCCGGCAGCGCGAGGTTGCCCGACGCAATGTCCAGCCGCGTGGTGGCGACCGTGTCTTTCACCTTGAGCGGACCGACGCACTCGAGACCGGGCACGACGTTGCGCGACGTGGCGCCGAGCATGATCTCCGCCATCGTGCTCGGGTCGAGTCCGAAGC
>CAZULX010000164.1:0-6369 GCA_964621335.1 uncultured Streptomycetaceae bacterium | reverse complement strand
CGCCCCGGCCTGAAAGATCCACGCCGCTCCTTCGCGCAGCGAAGGGCGCAACGGCGCGCTTAGGCGAATCGCCGCGGAAAAATCCACGCCGCTCCTTCGCGCAGCGAAGGGCGCAACAGCACGCTTAGGCGAATCGCCGCGGAAAGGTCCACGCCGCTCCTTCGCTTTCGCTCCGGGCGCAACAGCACGCTTAGGCGGCTATCGCCGCTATTTACTATCTCGGGTGCGACCGGGGCGGAAGTATTCGGCATTGTCGTAGAACGATTCGTCCTCGTTATCGCGCCACCAGCCCGGCACGCCCAGGAGCGGCAGCGGCGACAGCGCCTGCGGCGCGGTGAGCGCGGCAATCTCCCGCGCGGCAAGCGCATCGATCGTCTCCGGCTCGCGCGCCGGCGGCGCTGCGGTGACCGCTGGGTCCACAGCCAGCAGCATCGCGTGCGCCGTCATCCCGACGTAAGGACGCAGCGCTTTCTCCAGGAGCGCGTGGCCGAAGACGAAGAAGCGCATCGACGCGCGCACGCGCTCCCGGCTTTCGCAGAAGAGGCGCTTCCAGCGGAAGCCTCGCAGGTCGTCGAGCAGCGCGGAATCGCGGCACGTGACGATCGCCCCGCTTTCGTCGAAAAGGGTGAGCGCATCACGGACGCGGCCGCGCCCCATGGATCGCCCGTTTGCGGGGCGGCCTGCCCGCTCCCGGTCCGACGCAGCGAAGTGCGCGGCGTTCAGCGCAGACTTGGTCTTCGGGTAGGCGAGCCACGCGAGCACGTTGAAAAGATCGTGCCAGTCGCGATCGCGGTGCGGCATTTCTCCGCGAAGGTAGATACGCCGCTCGTAAACTTCTGTTTCATCCGAAGGGGCGACGAGACGCAGCCGTGCGCCCCCCGCCGTGCCGATCGCGCGCGCATCGACGAGCCGCTGGAGATCGGCGCGCAGCGGCCAGCTGCCGTGCGCGCGCAACGCCGCGGCGTGTTCGCGCAGCGGCTCGAGCATCGGCGAGCGGTCGATGAAGCCGGGATCCCATTCCATGCTGATAAACTAGCGCGCTTTTGATTTTGCCTGCTCTACCGAGCATAACGTAACGAACCATGTCCGAAAGAATCGAATGCGCAGTGATCGGGGCCGGCGTGGTCGGCCTGGCGATCGCGCGCAAGCTCGCATCGAGCGGGCGCGAAGTGGTCATCCTCGAAGCGGAAGCGCATTTCGGCACGCACACGAGCTCGCGCAATTCCGAAGTCATGCACGCGGGCATCTACTACCCCACGGGCTCCTTGAAAGCGCGGCTGTGCTTCGCGGGCCGCAACGCGCTCTATCGCTATTGCGCCGAGCACGACGTGAACCACCGCCGCATCGGCAAAGTGATCGTCGCGTGCGACGAGTCGGAGCTCGCGGGTCTCGAGAAATACCGCACGCAGGCGCAGATCAACGGCTGCGCCGATCTGCGCATGCTGAGCGCCGCCGAGCTCGCGGAAATGGAGCCCGAAGTTCGATGCGTGGCGGGTTTCCTGTCGCCTTCGACCGGCATTATCGACGCGCACGGCCTCATGCTCGCGTATCTCGGCGACGTGGAGGCGCACGGCGGGGCGCTGGCGGTGGCGAGCCCCGTGGTCTCGGGCGAAGTGACGCCCGACGGGATATTGCTGAGGGTCGGCGGCGCAGAGCCGATGGAGCTCCTGTGCGACGTGGTCGTCAACTCGGCCGGCTTCAACGCGCAGGCAGTAGCGCGCAGCATCGCGGGCATGCCCGAATCGAGCATCCCGCCGACGTATTACGCGATCGGACACTACTACACGCTCTCCGGGGCGGCGCCTTTCAGCCGGCTCGTCTATCCGGTCGCGCGCCAGGACTGGCTCGGCGTGCACGTCACGATCGACCTCGGCGGGCAAGTGAAGTTCGGGCCCGATTTCGCATGGATCGACAGGATCGACTACCGCTTCGACGATTCGAGCGCGCACGAGCAGGCTTTCTACACCGCCATCAGGCGCTACTACCCCGGCCTGAAGGACGGCGCGCTGCAACCGGGCTATACCGGCATACGCCCGAAGATCCACGGGCCGAAAGCGCCGGCGCCGGACTTCCTGATCCAGGGCCCTGCGGACCACGGCGTGCCGGGTCTCGTCAACCTGTACGGCATCGAATCGCCCGGGCTCACCTCGTCGCTCGCGATCGGCGATTACGTTTCGGACCTCCTCACGGCGAGCTGACCGCGGCACGCTCCAGAAATCCGCCCAGCGCTTCCACCCACGCCGGCCGTGTATAAACGAAGCCGTCGTTGTGACCGCCGTCGAGCTCGAGGAATTGCTTGGGCTCGCGTGCCGCGGCGTAGAGCTTCTCACCGTGCGCGAACGGAATGATGTCGTCGCGCGGGCTGTGGAGGACGAGCACCGGCGCTTTCACCTCGGCCAGACATTCGCGCGTGTCGTACTTGAAGCGGCTGATCAGCCGCACCGGCAGCAGACGGTAGACTTCCGCGCCGAGGTCCGGAACCGAAGTGAACGTCGACGCGAGCACCAGCGCGCGCGGCGTGTGGCGCGCCGCGAGCCAGCACCCGACCGCGGCGCCGAGCGATTCGCCGAAAACCACGAGGTCCGCATCGCGCACCGCCCGTGTCTCGAGGAGCCAGCGCCGGGCGGCGAGCGCGTCGCGATACGTGCCTTCTTCCGACGGCGTGCCGGTGCTTTTGCCGTAGCCGCGGTAATCGACGAGCAGCGTGTTGTATCCGAGGCCGCGGAACATGCGCGCGTATTCGATTCGGTGCGAGATATTGCCCGCATTGCCGTGGAAGTGCAGCACGGTGCCGCGCGCGCTCTCTGCAGGCACCCACCACGCGTGGAGCGTCTCGTGGTCCTCGGTCGCAAGCGACACGTCTTCGTAGCGCAGCCCGAAGGCCGCCGGCGTCGCCGCGTGCTCGCGCGCCATGTTGGGAAAATAGATCAGGCTGTCCTGCGCGAGGTAGACCACGCCGACGATCGCCGCGTAGCCGAGAACGAGGAAGATCGCCACTTTCCAGACCATCGCTTTCAGTAGATCTCGAGCGGCGGCTCGTCGAGCACCGACGACTGCTCGCGCAGCGCGAGGATCTGGTCCTGCCAGTAGCGCTGCGTATTGAAGAACGGAAAGCTCTGCGGAAAAGCGGGGTCGTCCCAGCGCTGCGCGAGCCAGCCCGAGTAGTGAATGATGCGCAGCGTCCTCAGCGCTTCCACGAGCCACAGCTCGGCCGGGTCGAAATCGTTGAACTCGCGATAGCCTTCAATCACCGCGGCGAGCTGCGCCTGCTGGCTTCCGCGGTCTCCGGCGAGCCACATCCAGACATCCTGTACTGCCGGCCCCATGCGCGCGTCGTCGAGATCGACGAAGTGAGGTCCTTCCCCCGTCCACAGGATGTTGCCGCTGTGGCAATCGCCGTGGAGCCGGATCGAGCCGACGTCGCCCGCCCTTTCGTACGCGCGCTCGACGCGCGAGAGCACGTCCTCGACCACGCTCGCGTAAGTCGCGCGGAGCTCGGCGGGAATGAAATCGTGATCGACGAGGTAGCGATAAGGCGCGCGGCCGAAGCTCGCGATGTCGATCGCGGGGCGGTGCTCGAAGGGCGCGAGCGCGCCGACCGCGTGGATGCGCGCGATGAAGCGCCCGAGCCACTGCAGCGTGTCGAAATCCTCGAGCTCGGGAGTGCGGCCCGGGCGCTTGGGATAGAGCGCGAAGCGGAAGCCGCCGTGCGTCGAGAGTGTTTCGCCCGGCTTCCCAAGCGGCGCGACCATCGGGATCTCGCGTTCGGCGAGCTCGAGCGCGAAGGCGTGCTCTTCGAGGATCGCCGCCTCGGACCAGCGGTCAGGACGGTAGAACTTAGCGACGAGCACCGAGCCGTCTTCGAGCCACACCTGGTAGACGCGGTTCTCGTAGCTGTTGAGCGCCAGCAGCCGCCCGTCGCAGCGGTGGCCGCGCGACTCCACGGCGTCCAGCATGAGCTCCGGCGTGAGCGCGTCGTAAGCGGCCATGCCGACAACTTAGCACATACCGCTCCCGGGACCAGTGCGTCAGCCCGGCGGAAACAGCACCGCGCCGGTGGACGTGCGATCGGGAAGCACTCCGGCTGCGTAGTGAGGGTCGGGCAGGCGGCATTCGCGGATCATCGAAACGATCGCCGCTTCCACCTCTTCCAAATCGTCTGCGGGGTGCAGCGGCCAGCGGAAACCTTCCACCAGACTGTCGTCGAGCACGGTGCTCAGCGTGACCCGCAACTCGCCGCCGGCGTGAGACGACAGGCTCACCGCCGGATCTCCGACGGCCATTCTGAAACGGCGCACCGCGTTGCTCATGAAAAGATTGAAACCGGTCTCGATGCCTGCGCGACGGCCTGCGAACGCCGCCGTGTAGAGGCCCGCGGGAGGCCTCGGCATCGCCAGGACCTGAACGCCGGCGGCCGCGAGCTGCGCGCTCATCGCACGCAATGCCGGCGTGCCCCACGCGCCGACGTTCGCGCCGGTCTCGACGATGTCGGGAAGATGCGCGGGTGCGATCGCTGCGCCGAGGAGAAATCGCACGTGCGCCTCTTCCGCGCCGCGCGCGAGCTCGATCGGCGCCGGAGGCATGTCGCGCATTCCCGGCGCGCGCGACCATTCGAGGATCTCGCTGGGGCGCAGCCGTTCGAGCGCTTCGATCGATACCAGCGCGTTGCCGAGGCCGAGATTGCGGCTCGCGCCGAAAACGCCTTTTTCTTCGAGGATGCTCGCGATCGCCGCGACGTCGGGCAGCACGCACGGCAGCGTGGTGGCGGCGCTCGCGCCGCACACGATCACCCAGGGAACTGCGAAGACCCGCGCGGCGACGCCCTCATCGGGCGAGGGTTTCTCTATCGCTGCGCAGAGCGCGCGCCAGAGGCGCGCGTAAGCGGCGTGCGACGGCGCGGCCGCAAGGACGGCGCGGATTTCCCCGTCGCGGCCGCCCGCGGCCAGCTCGCGCAGCGCGCTCGTAAGCTCCGGACGCTGCCGGTCGTCTTCGACCAACCGCAGCAGCACATTGGAAGCGTCGCCCGGACCGTAGCCCCGGGGATCCGATAAGAGCACGTCTTACGGCGTCACTGGATTCCGGATCGCGTCCGCGTAGCGGCCGGGTCCGGAATGACGGGCTTTCCTGTTTTTCGTCACGTTAGTCCACGCGCGCGCCGGACTGCTTTACGACTTTCGCCCACTTCGCGTAATCGGCCCTGATCACTTTGCCGAATGCTTCGGGCGAGCCGCCGACCGCCTCGGCAGTCGCTGCGTTGAGCCTTTTCACGAGCTCAGGCGATTTGAGCGCCTTGTCGAGCTCGGCGTTGATGCGGGCGATGACGGCTTTCGGCGTGCCCGCGGGGGCGACGACGCCGAACCAGTTGACGACTTCGTAGCCGGGAACGCTTTCGGCGATCGCCGGAACATCCGGAAACGCCGTCGCGCGCTTCGGTCCGGTCACGCCCAGCGCACGCAGCCTGCCTGCCTTCACCTGGGGCGTGAGCGGCACCGCGCTCGCGATGGTGAGCGCGATCTGCCCGCCGAGCATGTCGGTGATGAGAGGACCGGTGCCTTTGTAAGGCACGTGCGTCATTTCGACTTTCGCCATCGACTTGAAAAGCTCGACCGCGAGGTGGCTCGAGGAGCCGGCGCCGGCGGAACCGTAATTGATCTGGCCCGGTTTCGAGCGCGCGAGCGCGATCACGTCCTTCACGCTCTTCGCGGGGAAAGCCGTGCCGGACGCCATCATCAGCGGCACCGCGACGAACTGGATGACCGGAGTGAAATCCTTGAGCGCGTCGTAGCCCACTTTGCGATAGAGGTGCGGATTGATGACGTACGGGATCGAGGTGAAGAGCAGCGTGTAGCCGTCGGCGTTGGCGCGCACCGCGATCTCGGTCGCGATGAGACCGCCCGCGCCGCCGCGATTGTCGACGACGACCTGCTGCCCGAGCCCGTTGCTCAACTGCTGGGCCGCCATGCGCCCGAGGATGTCTGCCGCGCCGCCCGGCGGAAAGCCGACGACCAACCGCACCGGGCGATCGGGATAGCCTTGGGCCGAAACCCCGGCCGATGCGACCGACATCGCGAGCGTGGCTGCCGCGAGCGCAGAGATGGAAATCACTTTAAGCATGGCTTCGTCCTCACCAGCCCAGCACGTAGGCCGGCCGGCGCGTATCCGCGCCGCCGTGCAGGACGCCGTTCTTGTGATCGGCGACGATCGTGCACACCGCCCCCGCCAGCCACGTCGATTCCGGCCATTCGTAGACCTGGTGTCCGCGGCTTGCGAGCTCGTCCCGCGCCGCCTCGGGGACGCGCGATTCGACGTAAAGGCGGCCGGGGTAATAAGGGTGCGGCTCGAACGATCCCGGGTAGCTGTAATTCGCGA
>CAZULX010000163.1:0-3544 GCA_964621335.1 uncultured Streptomycetaceae bacterium | reverse complement strand
CTTCGGCCTCCAGAACATTTTCAGCAACTTCATCTCCGGGATCATCATCCTGGTGGAGAAGACGCTGAAGATCGGCGATTTCGTCGACCTCCAGTCCGGCGTGAGAGGCACCGTCGTGGAAATCGCGATGCGCTACACCCGCATCACGACCAACGACTCGGTGGACATCCTCGTGCCCAATTCCGAGTTCATCAACGCCCGCGTGACCAACTGGACTTTCGGCGAGCGCAGCCGCCGCATCCGGGTGCCTTTCGGCGTCGCCTACGGGTCCGACAAGAATCTCGTGCGCGAGGCGGGGCTCGCCGCCGCGAAGGCGGTCGCCGGGCTCCTCACCGACGAGCGGCATCCGGCAGACGTGAGGCTCGTCAATTTCGGCGAGAGCAGTCTCGATTTCGAGCTCATGGTGTGGGTCGGTCCGGATGCGATCACCCGGCCGGGCGGCACCAACGCGAGATTGCTGTGGGCGCTCGAAGAAGAGCTCACCCGGCGCGGCCTCGAGATACCCTTCCCGCAGCGCGACCTGCACCTGCGCTCCGGGACATTGCCCATAGACCTGCCGCAGAAAGCCGAACGCGGCGACGACACCGGGGAGCCTGCGCATGCAGCGCGCTGAATGCGGCGAACGCCTGCCACAGCGAGTCGAGCCGCGACTCGATCTCGACAAAGTGCGCGCGACGGAGCCGGAACGCAGCAGTGGCGCCGGCAATGCGCACAAGGAGCCCACGGTGCAGCGCCCGACGTCGCCCTCTACGGGACCCGCGAAAGGGCAAAGCGCACCGCGCGACCTGCGCAAGATCTGGCCGCTCGGCATGGTCGCGCTCGGCGCGCTGCTCGCGACGGGGGCGTACTTGTCCGCCGCGCACGACGATGCGGTTGCGAAAGTTGCAGCGGCTCAGCGCGTCGCGAACGCGACGGGCCCGCTGCCGGCGACCCGGGAAGCGGCGCCCGGCGACGCGGCGTTCTCCCAGCCGCGCGGCCCGGACACCGCCGAGACCTCGATCGCGGCGCGCTGATGTGACATAGTCGCGTTCCACACGGCAGGGAGAAGCGGGGTTTGTCCAGAGCGACGTTGGGCCGCGCAAAGCGCCAGGCACTGAAGCGAACGGCGCTCGCCTGTGCCATTGCGCTCGCGGCACTCGCGCTTACCGCGCGCGCGGCGAGCGATGAAGCGCGCGTGGGGCGCATCGCGCACGTCGTCGATGGCGACACCGTCGACATACTCCTGAACGACCGCCGGGTGCGCGTGCGACTTGCCGGCATCGAAGCGCCCACGCGAGGGAAATTCGACAGCCTGCGCTCGCGCCAATCGCTGGTTCAGATCTGCAGCGGCGAAATCGCCACGATCGAGCCGAAAGGACGCGGGCGCGGAGGATTGATGCTGGGGCGCGTCAGCTGCGCCGGTACCGACGCCGCGGCGGAGCAGGTGCGGCGCGGAATGGCTTCGGTGTCGGCGGATGCAGGCGCGGGGCTGCACGCCGCCGAGAAGGAAGCGCGCGCGGCGCGGCGCGGCGTGTGGTCGGCGCAGGTGTCGGCGACGACCAACGCGAAATAGCTATTTCTTCGCTTTACCGGTTTTCTTCTTTTTCGACGCGCGCGAAGTGCTCGCGCCGCTCACCTTCTGCGCGACCGGATCGGGCTTTTCTACCGCCGTTTCGATGAGCTCGCGCCACGCCTCGTCGTTCGGAAGCTCGCGAGGCGTCGCGCGCTTCTTCAACAACGTTTTATTGCGCGCTTTCGCTTTTCGCGCAGGTGCTTTCTTCCTGGCTTTCTTACGTGCGGCCATGGCGAGCGCTCATCGTTACGGTCTCCCGTCGGCAGGGTAACGCCGGCACTCTAGCACGCAGGGGCGCTGTCGAGCGCGGGCCGCTATCGCGCCGGCGCGATCAGGTCCGGCGCATCGTTCTTCGTGCTGTTCACGCGCGAGCTCACCGGAAAGCACTGGAGCATGTCCACCGGCGCGGGCCTCAACAGCTCGCGCGGGTCATCGGCGGCCAGCCACGCGTGGTAGTCGTCCGGCTCCAGTATGACCGGCATGCGATCGTGCAATCGTTTGGTGAGCTCGTTCGGCGTCGTCGTGATGATGGTGAAAGTCGTGAGCGTGTCGCCGTCGGGCTTCTTCCACACGTCCCACAGGCCCGCGAAAGCGAGCAGCGACCCGTCGCCGCTGGTGATGTAGTAAGGCTGCTTTCCCGACGGGTGTTTCTGCCACTCGTAGAAGCCGCACGCCGGCACGAGGCAACGGCGCCCGGTGTTGTAGGGGCCGCGGAAGGCCGGCGCGGTCGCGACCGTCTCGGCCCGCGCGTTGATGCACTTGAAACCGGTTTTTTCGTCTTTCGACCAGTAGGGCACCAGGCCCCAGCGCGCGGTCACTTGCTCGATCCGCCCGTCTTTCAGGCGCGTGATCGGCAGCGTCTGCCCCGGCGCCACGTTCCAGCTTCCCGGAAACTGCTCGAGGCTGGAGAAATAATCGGCTTCCGCGCGCGAGCGTGATCTCGAGCGGGGTCCGTAAAGCGCATAGCGTCCGCACATGGAGGGTTCGAGCGCCTGATAGACCGACGGCCTGGCGAGCGCGACCAAAAAAAACCCGACGCGGGGTCGGGTACGGCGCGACAGAATCGATTCCTCGGAGGTCCTGGCGCCAATTCACAGGAAGTAGGCCCCCAAGCCGCGAGGCCCGGAATCAAATTACAACAGACGACGGCGCGGCACAAGACGGCGCGCGACACGCGCGAGGATCAGCGTGCGGCGGAGAGGCGATCAGCGCGGTTCCGAGGACACCGCCCGCAGGCGCGGCCTGCCGGCTGGGACCTCGCGAGCGGGAGCAACGGCCTCGCCGATGCGAGCGAGCGACGTTCCGCTGTCACCGCGCTCGAACTCGCTCCGACTCTTGTAGAGCACGACCGGACCGTCCCCGATCATGAGCACGCGCCCGTCTTTCAGCGTCACGATGTCCAGCACGTGACCGCCGCTTCCCCACGTCTCGATACCTGCGATGAACTCGGGATCTTCCATGCACCAAGATATACCGACGGCGGCTTACGCGAGGCTTACAGCGGCGGGCGAGCGATGACCGGATCATGGAGGCGCGATCGCGTGAACGTGATCGGCGATATTGCAGAACGGACGCCTAACCTTGCTGCGCTGCCGCGCCACCCGCCAGACTGGCCGCGTGCTGCTCTGCCAGAAACTGACTGCACAGAATTCTTCCGTCGTCGCTGATCTCAATCACCCGCGCGCCCAGACAATCGGCGTTGACGTGCCGTACTTCGACGGTGCACTCCACCGTCTTCTCGGGATAGAGCTCGCAGCGCAAATTGCAGGACGCGCCCGACCGGCAGCGCCTTGCTGGACTTGATGAGGAAGCCCCGGCTGCACATGTTCTGGATGAGGCACGGTGCCGTGGTGTCCCCGAGCCGCAGCGTCCCGTGGCAGGTTACGGAAACTCGGCGTTCTGCACGTAATTCAGGCTTGGCCATTCGCATGCCCCTGGAATGGCGGATTTACGGCAGATAATAGGCTTGCCTTGAGAAACGCCTCCGTGATG
>CAZULX010000162.1:0-4021 GCA_964621335.1 uncultured Streptomycetaceae bacterium | reverse complement strand
GGCTCTCCTCCAGGGGCTGAAGAGCGGCAGGCTCGCGGCGGTGGGGCTCGACGTGCTGCCGAAAGAGCCCGCGACCCTCGACGATCCGCTCATCGCCGCCTGGAAAGCAAACGAGCCGTGGATACGCGGCCGCATGCTGCTCAACCCGCACGCCGGGTTCTTCAGTCCCGACTCGTTCGTCGACCTGCGGAGGAAGGCGATGGAGACCGCGTATTACTATTTGCGCGACGGCAAGCTCACGAATTGCGTTAACGCGGATTTCCGTCGGAAACCGCGTTAACGCCGGAGAACGATACGGAGGGAAAAAGGTTTCCCTCCGTAACCTCCTTTCCTTTTTGGCTCCCTTCCGGTCGCTTCGTCGCCGCGACCAGGAACGTAGTGAGTGGCGACGCTCGATGGAGGATGCACATGGCGGCGGATTTGAAACCGATACGACGGGTGGTGACGTGCAACGACGAGCGCGGCAGATCGAAAGTCGTATGGGACGGCCCGGCGCCCAATGCGCACGCCGCCTCCATGGGCTCCGGCAAAGGCCACACCGACCTGTGGGTCTGGAACGAAACGCCGCCGGCGCTTTCGGGTGGGAGCGACGACGGCAATCTGCCTTATGACTTTCCCTGCCCGCCGGACGGCGGCCACCTGCGAGTGGTGCAGGGCGCGGCGCGGCCCGCCGATTACGATGCAGCCCAGGATCGCGACGTCATCGCGACGCACGAGAGGAAGCTGCGGGCGGGCGCGGACCGCGTGTGGGACGGCGGCGGCAACAATCTCTACTCGTCGGCGATGCACAAGACGCAGACGATCGACTACGGCATCCTGCTCGCGGGCGAGCGCGAGCTGATCCTGGACGACTGCGCGGTCACGATGAAGCCCGGCGATATCGTCGTGCAGGTCGGGACGTGGCACCAGTGGAGCAATCCCAAAGGCTCGCTCATGGCGTTCGACATGTTCGCCGCGCGCTTCGTCGACGGGCCGGCGGGAGTGGCCCAGGGGAACGACAAGCCGATGCGCAATGCGACTAAGCTGCCCGAAGGCGTGAGGCCCGCGCGGCGGATCGTCACCATCGACCGCGAGCCGGGTAAAGGCACTCTCGTCGCCGACGGCCCGTCGCCCGACGTGCGCGTCGACGCTGCGCGGCCCGGTTTCGCGCTGTCGAGGCTGTGGGTGACCGACGGCCATCCCGCGAAAATCGTCTACGAATCGCTGCAGCTTTCGAACACGATCGAGCCTCCCGCCGGCGGCACCGTGTGCAACGTCATGAACCTCCCTCCCGACCAAAGCTGGAAAGGCAAGGTCGGCCGCGCCGAGGTCGAGGCGTATTTCCGCGCGCTGGGCGCGCCCGGGGCTTCGGTGTATTCGGCGGCGGCGCCGCACCCTTATATGCAGAAGACGAGGACGCTCGAGTTCGGTTTCGTGCTCGAAGGCGAAGCCGTTCTGGTGCTCGACACGCAGGAGGTCAGGCTGAATGCCGGCGACGTCGTGATCCAGCGTGGGACGAGCCACGCCTGGAGCAACCGCTCGGGGAGCCGCGCGGTGGTTGCGATTTGCGCGCACGACGCACGATGAATAGCGCATCGAGAGCCCAAAGGGGAGGTGTCATCGCGAGGAGCGGCAAGCGCGACGTGGCGATCCCGGGGATCTCCGCGATTGCTTCGCAATGACCAGCGAAGCGCGCTGGCCCGCCGATCAGGTCCATTCGCAGCCGCCCTCGAGCCATCTCCAGAAATTCCTCGAGGCGTTGTGGGGCGCGGTCCGCGAAGAGACCGGCGGACGCCTGCAGGTGAAGGTCCACCCGTCGAGCATGCAGATCGCTGGCTCGGGGCCGAACGTGCTGAAGCGCGTGATGTCGGGCGAGATCGCGTTCCACGTGCTGATGGGGCCGGGTCTCGCGCACGCCGTTCCCGCGATGGAAATCCAGGGTCTGCCTTTCGCATTCGCGACCAGCGAGCAGGTCGCGCGCTCGATGGACGGCGCTCTCGGCGACTACCTGCGCGGTGAGATGGCGGCGAAAGGCCTGCATGCCTTTCCCTGCGGCCTCATGGAGAACGGCTTCCGCCAGATCGTTTCGGCCGACAGCCCGATCCGCGACGCCGGCGACCTCGCCGGCTACCGCATGCGTGTGCCCGGCGGAACGATATTCACCGAAGTGTTCGAAGCGCTCGGCGCGACGCCGGTGACGGTCAGCGTCGACAGGCTGTATGCGGCGCTTCGCGACCGCGAAGTCGACGGGCAGGAGAATCCGCTCGTCGTGTGCGAGGAAAACCGCCTCTACGAAGTCTGCAAGTACGTGAGCATCACCAACCACATCTGGTCGGGTTTCAACGTCTACGGCAATCTCGCGTTCTGGAACGCACTGCCCGCCGACGTGCAGGAGATCGTCCAGCGCAACGTGAAGAAAGCGGTGGCGGCGCAGCGCGAGAACGTGAGGCAGGTGAACGCCGCGCTCGTGCAGCAACTCAAAGCGCGCGGCATGACCTTCAATACAGCCGATACCGCGAGCTTCAGGCGGCGCCTCGACGCCGCTTTCTACGCCCGCTGGAAAGCGCATCTCGGGTCGACTGCCTGGACGCTGCTCGAGCAGGAAACGGGCAAGCTCGGCTGATCGCCTCGGTCAGGCCTCGAGGCGTCTTTGCTGTAAATTCGGGGGTCTGCCTCAACTTGCGTGCGCTTCGGCGCCGCGGCCGTGACCATGCAGGAAAGTCGCAGTAGATGAGCGCCTCCAACGAACCGCTGCTTGCAAACGCGACGCGCGACCTCGCCGCATTCGGCGCGCAACTGCGCTACGAGGACATACCTGCGGCCGCGGTCGAGCGCATGAAGTCGAGCATCCTCGACAGCATCGGGTGCTGTCTCTTCGGTGCGACGCTGCCGTGGACCCGCAAAGTGGCGGCGCTCGCGGAAGCGGAGAAGGCGAGCCCCGTCGCGTCGATGATGGGCATGGGCAAGCGCACCTCGGTGTCGCTTGCCGTGCTCGTCAACAGCACGTCCGGTCACGCTTTCGAGCTCGACGACATACACAAGGAATCGATCGTCCACGCCGGCTCGATCGCGACGCCGGTCGCGCTTGCCATGGCCGAGCGCAAAGGCGGCGTGCGCGGCCGCGACGGCATCACCGCGGCGGTGGCGGGTTACGAGATAGGCCACCGCGTGGGCAACGCCGCGACGATGAGCCTTTTCTTCCGCGGCTTCCATCCGCAGGGCACTTCCGGCGCTTTCGTCGCCGCGGCGACCGCGGCGCGCGCGATCGGTCTCGATGCCGGGCAGTTCCAGCACGCGCTGGGGATCGCGGGCTCGCAGGCCGGGGGTCTCATGGCCGCGCAGGAAGGCGCGATGGTCAAGCGCTTCCACAGCGGACGCGCCGCGCAGAGCGGCGTCTATGCGGCGCTGCTCGCCGCCGACGGCTTCACCGGCATCCTGGACGTGCTCGAAGCGCCGTACGGAGGCTACCTCAGCAGCTACTCCGATCAGCCGAATCCGCAGCGGCTCACCGCGGGCCTCGGCTCGACGTGGGAGACGCTCAACGTCGGCTACAAGCCGCACGCGAGCGTGACGAGCATACACACCGCGCTCGACGGCCTGGCGGAGATCATGCGCGAGAACGGTCTCGGTGCGGACGACATCGAGAGCGTGGAAACGGGCTTGAGCCCCATGACGCACGTGCATTGCGCGTGGGAGTACAAGGCGCAGGGCGTCACTGCGGCACAGATGAATCTCTACTACGGGCTCGCGGTCATCGCGCTCGACGGCGCGGCGTTCACCGACCAGTACCGCGAAGAGAGGCTGCACGACCCGCGGATACTCGGTTTCATTGGGCGCATTACCGCGTACGTCGATCCCGAAATCGAGAAGATGGGCGCGGCGTTCCGGCATGCGGCGCGCGTCAAGGTCATCGCGCGCGACGGACGCACTTTCGAGAAAATGCCGCTCGACAGACGCGGCAGCCCGGAGAATCCGCTGTCGCCCGAAGACATCGAGTACAAGTTCCGCCAGGTGGTCCGCTCGTGCGTTCCCGAAGAGCGCA
>CAZULX010000161.1:0-4115 GCA_964621335.1 uncultured Streptomycetaceae bacterium | reverse complement strand
GATCGCGCGCGGCTCGGTGCTCGGCTTCGTCATCGGCATCATTCCGGGCTCCGCGCACATCATCTCGAGCTTCATGTCCTACGCGCTCGAGAAGCGCATCTCGAAGACCCCGCAGGAATTCGGCAACGGCGCGGTCGCCGGCGTTGCCGGCCCTGAATCGGCCAATAACGCGGCCTCGACCGGCGCGTTCGTGCCGATGCTGGCGCTCGGCATACCCACCGGACCAGTGACCGCGGTGATGATCGCGGCGGTGATGGTGCACGGCATCTCGCCGGGTCCGCTCCTGATTCAGCAGCAGCCCGAGCTTTTCTGGGGCTTCGTCGCGAGCATGGATATCGGCAACACCGTGCTCCTCATCCTCAACCTGCCAATGGTCGGGGTGTTCGTGAACCTGCTGCGCATTCCCTACGCGTACCTGTATCCGTGCATCCTCTGCTTCTGCATTGTCGGCACCTATTCGGTGTCGAGCAGCATCGTCGACGTGTGGATACTGCTCGTCATGGGCGGTATCGGATACCTCCTGCGCAAGCTCGGATACGACCTCGCGCCGGTCGCGCTCGGCCTCGTGCTGGCGCCGATGCTCGAGCTTTCGCTGCGTCAGTCGCTCGCGATGAGCGCGGGTGACTATTCGATATTCGTGGAGCGGCCGATCGCGCTGACGATGCTCGTCCTCGGCGTGATACTCCTGCTCCTCGGCTTGAAGCCGCTGCTGACGAAGGGCAAGGACTGGCGCGCTAAGCTCGAGGAGATCAAGGAGTGATGAGGGCTCGTCACTCCTTGAATCCGTAGAGCGTCGCCGGGTTCTGCACCAGCACCTGCTCGCGCAGCCCTTCGGGCACCCACTCCAGCAGCAGGTCCGCGAGATCGCCGTCGTTCGGCATCGCGCCTTTCACCATGACATGCGGCCAGTCGGATCCCCACACGACCTGCCCGGGCGCGGCTTCCAGCAGCGCGCGCGCGAAGGCGACGGTATCGGCGTGCGGCAGCGACTGTGTCGAAATGCGATAAGGCCCCGTCAGCTTGACCCAGCATTTTCCGCGTTGCATGAGGCGCAGCATCGACTGAAACCCCGGATCGGCAATGCCCTTGTCGGTTTTCATGTAGCCCAGGTGCCCGAGCACGATGTCGACCGGGAAGTCGGCGAACTGCCGGTCGAGGTCGGGATACTCGTCTGCGTGCATGAGGAATTCGACGTGCCAGCCGAACCGCTGAACGCGCGAGGCGAGGCGTGAGAGCGTCGCCATCGGAAGCACGCCTTTGCCTTCGGCCACGTCGACGACGTTCACGCGCACGCCCCGTACTCCGGCTTGATCGAGCTGCGCGAGCACCTCGTCCGATATGTCGTCGTCGACCACGGCGACCGCGCGGCAACGCTCGGGGCCGAGCTGCGCCATCGCCCCGAGCAGCACGCTGTTGTCGGTGCCGTAGACGCTCGGCTGCACCAGCACCGCGCGCTCCACGCCGAGCGTTCCGAGCAGGTGACGGTAAGCGGTAAGTGGCGCATCGGGCGGCGTGTAGATCCGCCGATCCGAATACGGATGGCTTTCGATCGGACCGCAGATGTGTGCGTGCGTATCGCACGCTCCCGGCGGCATCGCGACGCGCGGTTTGCGGGGGTTCGGATCGAAGGCCGCGCACAAAGGCGCTGAATCGGAAGCTGCGTGGGGCAGGGGCTTCGCCATGGCGTTGGAATTTTGCTGGATAATGGTAGGCCGATATTAACGCACCGGATAACCATGTCCCCGTTCCAGCCGCTTGTTCGATTGGCGCTGCTCTCCTTCGCAATCGCGACGGCGGCCGCCGCCGCGGACGTCGAGCGCACCGGCGGCCCGTACGTGCCCACGCCGCAGGTCGTCGTCGACGCGATGCTCGCGCTCGCGAACGTGGGTCCGCGCGATTTCGTGGTGGACTTAGGCTCCGGCGACGGCAGAATCGTGCTCACCGCCGCGCAGCGCTACAGCGCGCGCGGGCTGGGCGTGGACATCGATCCCGAGCTCGTGCAGCAGAGCAACGCCGATGCGAAGAAGCGCGGCCTGAGCGCGCGCGCGAGCTTTCGCCAGGAGGACGTGCTGCAGGCGAAGATAGACGAGGCGACGGTGGTCACGCTCTATCTGCTGCCCGGCATGATGCAGCAGCTTCAGGCAAAGTTTTCGAAAGAGTTGAAGCCCGGCACGCGCATCGTTTCGCACGATTTTCCTTTCGGCGACTGGAAGCCCGACCGCGAGGTGAGCGTCGACGTCCCCGAGAAATACGGCACGCCGGGACACTGGAAATCGACGCTTTTCTACTGGGTGGTACCGGCGCGGGTCCACGGCGCCTGGCACCTGAGCGCACCGGGCCTCATCGACCAGCTGCCTCTCGCGCTCGATCAGAGGTTCCAGGTCGTACTGGGCGAGGCGACCGAAGGCGGCAGGCGGGTCTCGGTCGGGAGCGGCAAGCTCGAAGCCGAGCGCATCACGTTCAGGCTCGCCCTTTCCGGCGGCAGCGCCGAGTTTCGCGGCGTGGTCGAGGGCGATCGCATGAGCGGCGTCGCGGTGCACGGCGGACGGTCGATTCCCTGGAGCGCCTCGCGAGGCGCGGCGGCGAGTCTCGCCTCGCGCTGAGGCGTCGCGGGCGCACACCTCCTGTCGCGCCCCACCGACAGGAAGTTTCCTGTAGCCGCAGCCACTTGACGTTCGCGCACTTTCGGCCGGTCGCGCCGAAGCGACACTTTATCCGGGATTTAGCGTCGTCTACTGCGCAATAGAGCGAGCATGCTGCTGCAACGTGTTGACTCTATAACGTTTTCGGCGGCAGGCACACGCATTGCGACACGATGTTCGGCGGGGCCGGGTGGCTCACGCAGATGAGGTGCGTATGCAGCGTCGAAAGTGCGTGAGCGTGGCGGCGATCGGTATCGTTATCGCGCTCTCGGCGATCGCCGGTGACAAAGCCGGCGTCGGCGAACGCGGCACGGGGTCGACCACCTTGCGGCCCCCGGTGCCGCTCGATACTGAAGCGATGAAAGCGATGCTGCGCGCCGACGTCGACAAGGACGGCACGCTGAGCCGCGCGGAGCTCGAGCGCTACGACATGACGCTGGGAGGCCGTTTCAGGGAAGTCGACAGCGACCGCGACGGTAAGCTCACGCTCTACGAATTCGAAAAGCTGCTGGAGGAGCCGCAGGCCTCTGCGAGCCGCAAGTAAGGCGCATCGGGACGGGGTGCACCTGAGCCGCCTTTCGAGGCGGCTTTTCTTCGTCGGTTTTTTAGTAATATGGCGGCGATCCGCCTCCTCCAACAACCAGAAAGAGTGCGATGACTGTCGCCCGCCGGTACGCGCTGCGGTGCCTCGCCGCTGCGTCCTCCCTGATGTTGCTCGGCGCGTGCGCCGCGCTCGAGCCCGCACCCGATTACCGCAACGTGGTCGTGAGCGCCGACCGCACCGATGGCGATCGCGTCATCGACCAGCGGCGCGAGCCGCAGAAGCTCCTCGAGTTCTACGGGGTGCGTCCGGGCATGCGGGTGCTCGACGTCAGCGCGGGGCGCGGTTACAACTCCGAGCTTCTCGCGCGCGTCGTCGGTCCGAAAGGGCGCGTTTACGCCCAAAGCAGCCCGAAGCTCATGTTTCCGGCCGCCAGGACGGCGATGGAAGAGCGCATGAAGAAGCCGGTCATGGCGAACGTCGCCTACGTCGTTCGCGACTTCGAGGACCCGGCGCCGCCTGAAGCGCGCGAGCTCGATCTCGTCACCTTCAATTTCAACTATCACGACACGGTGTGGGTGGGCACCGATCGCGCACGCATGAACCGCGCGGTGTTCCAGGCGCTCAAGCGCGGCGGTGTCTACATCGTCGCCGATCACTCGGCGCGTGCGGGCGCGGGCACGAGCGTCGCCAAGAGCCTGCACCGCATCGAGGAAAGCGTGGTGCGCCAGGAAGTGCTGGCCGCAGGCTTCAGGCTCGCCGAATCGGGAGACTTCCTGCGCAACCCCGAGGACACGCGCGAGCTGCCGGTGTCCAAGAACACCGTGCGCAACGACGAGTTCGTGCTGAAGTTCGTGAAACCTTGAGGAGAATATGCAAAATCACGTAGGGTGCATCGATGATGCACCGCGAACGATGCGGAAATTCCTGGC
>CAZULX010000160.1:0-6295 GCA_964621335.1 uncultured Streptomycetaceae bacterium | reverse complement strand
TGAAGACGAGCGGGCGGGGCAGCGCGCCCGCACGGGCCGCGGCGTCACCCGGGGGGCAGATCTTCGATTCGAATGCGGGCGTGGGATACACGAGCCCGTGCTCAGCAGGCAGCGCCTGCAGATGTGCTCAGTCGCGGTATTCGAACATGCGAACGACGCGCTTCACGCCGCTCGTGGTGCGCGCGACTTCGGTCGCGGCATCGGCTTCCTTGCGCGTGACGATGCCGAAGAGATAGACCGTGCCGTCGTCGCTCACGACCTTCACGTGCAGGGGATTGAACCTGCGCGCGTCGACCATGCGCGTCTTGACCTTGGTGGTGAGCACGCCATCGCCGGCGAGCGATGGGAAATTGCGGTTCGGCGCGACCCGCATTTCGTTGTACACGCCGCGCACGTTCCCGGAGCTGCGCGCGATCTTTTCGATGTCGGTCTTCGCCGCTTCGGTGGGCGCGGTGCCGTTCAGGAGCACCATGCGGTTGTAGGAGACCGGGCTCACGTGCGCCTTCGGGTGCGCTTCGGAGACCCGGTTGCGAATCCTGAGCTCGATCCCTTCGTCTTCGGCCAGGACCGTGGCCTGACGGCGTTCCTCTCCGACCATGTAGCCGCCGGCCGCCGCGCCGCCGACGAGGGCAGCGACGCACCCGTGCAGGAAAGGAAGCGATGCGAGTGCGAGGATAGTGACGAGCTGGCGCATTATTGGACTCCGAGTAAGAGACAGTCGATGGCGTCGCAGATGCAGTGCAGCGTGAGCAGATGCACTTCCTGGATGCGCGCCGTGCTCTGCGCCGGCACGCAGATGTGTATGTCGCTGGCGGCGAGCGCCCCGGCCATCTTACCGCCGTCGCGGCCGGTGAGCGCGACCACGACCATGTCGGCTTCGTGGGCCGCCTCGATCGCTGCGATCACGTTGCGCGAGTTTCCGCTCGTCGAAATCGCGAGCAGCACGTCGTTCGCGTGGCCGAGACCGCGCACCTGCTTCGAAAAGATCTGGTCGTAATCGTAGTCGTTCGCGATCGAGGTGATCGTCGACGTATCGGTGGTGAGCGCGATCGCGGCGAGGGACGGCCGCTCCATTTCGAAGCGGTTCAGGAGCTCGGCGGAGAAATGCTGGCAATCCGCAGCGGAACCCCCGTTGCCGCACGCGAGGATCTTGCCGTCCTGCCGCAGGCACTGGACCATGCGCTCGGCCGCTTCCGCAATGGGCCCTGCGAGGGCGTCCATGCTTTGCAGCTTGAGGTGAGCGCTTTCCGAGAAGTTCTCGCTGATGCGGCTGATCAAGTCCATGAGCCGCAATTGTACAAGCTATTCGCCGAATGCGTTCCTGATCCACTCGATGCGCGGGGGCTCGCCTTCGATCAGCAGCGCGTCGAAGCGGCACTCGGGCAGCGCGCGCAGGCGCGACATGTAGTGGTGCGCCGCTTTCAGCAGCTTGAGCCGTTTAGTCGGCGTGATGCTCGCGGCCGCGCCGCCGAACGCCCGTGTCGCGCGCCTGCGCACTTCGACGAAGACGGTGGTCGAGCCGTCGCGCGCGACCAAGTCGATCTCGCCCAGGCGGCAGCGGTAGTTGCGGGCGATGATCGTGAGGCCGCGCTTTTCGAGGAAGTCGGCCGCCATGTCCTCGGCGCCGGCGCCGAGCTTGTTCACGGCCGGCTTTCGCCCCGTTTCACGGCTTGGTTTCGCCCAGCACGGTGAAACGTCCGCCGTCGATCAGCGTCACGAGCAATCCGCGCCTGAACTGGCCGTCCGGTCCGAGGCTGAGTTGCCCGGTCACCCCGTCGACCTCGATTTTCTCCCTCCCCGCGGAGAGCTCGATCGCGATGCGCGCAGCGTCGATCCCGAGGGCGTACAGGCGCTCGAGATCGTCCGGGAGGCGCGGGCCCTGGCGCGCGAACACCATCACCGCCGGGTGGTCGGGCTGCACCATCCACGGCATGTCGACGAAGCGCACGTCCGCAAGGTCGACGGGCATGGCGGGGGCGGCGAGCCCCGGGTTGAGCTGCGAGGTGCCGTACCCCGTGATCGGGGACATGTAAGTCCTTACCGTGCCCACGCGCTGCGCGTCGATCGCGAAGAAGACCATGTCCGCGACGCCGAGGCCGGCGGCCTGCCGCATGCGCTCGAGGCTCGCGCTGTCGGTGGTGTAAGCGTAGTCGGCGATCTGATTGCCGCCGCCGCGCGTGAACTCCTCGACGAACGATTCGCGCATGCGCCGCGCGAGGGGCGTCGGCTCGCTCACCGTAAAAGCCTTGCGGCGGCCTTCTCCCAGCGCGAGGTGTGCAACCTGCCTCGCTTCAGCTTCGATCTGCAGGCTCAGCATGAAAAGCCTGGGTGGTCGCGCGCCGGCGCGCTCGGGGACGTTCAGTGCGAGCGTCGGGACCGTGATCGCGTCGGGCGCGGCCGCGAGCGCCGTCACGCCGTCTCGCGTGAGAGGCCCCACGACAAGTTGCGCGCCGGCCGCGACGGCGCTGCGATACACCGTGAGTATCGACTGCGGATCGTCGCCGACCGGATAGAGGTGCGCGGGCAGCGCGCCCTCCTGCCGCTGCCACGCTTCGAAAAATCCGGCTCGCACCGCTTCGGCGGGACGCGCGAACGATCCGGATCCGGTCGGAAGCAGCAGCGCGATGTGCGGACCGCTCGGCTCTTCGACCGCGCCCGGGGCAGACCCCGGCGCATACTCCGGCGCTTCGCTGGCACGCGCGGGACCGCCCCCGTATAGTAGGCCCGACACCAACAGCAGAAACGAAAGCAGATGGAGCGCGCGGCGGGGCATGAAGGAACCGGGCGTGAGGCGGAGGCGACATTATATGTAGTCGCCACCCCCATTGGTAACCTAAAGGATGTGACGTTGCGCGCGCTCGAAATCCTCAGGGAAGCCGACGTCATCGCCGCCGAGGACACGCGCGTCAGCGCGAAGCTCCTCAATCACTATGGAATCCAGGCGAAGAAGCTGATCGCGCTCCACGAGCACAACGAAGTCCGCGCGGCGCCGAAGATCATCGGCGAGCTTGCAGCGGGCCTGTCGGTCGCACTCGTGAGCGACGCAGGCACGCCAGCGTTTTCCGACCCGGGCGCGCGGCTCGTCGCCGCAGTGCGCGAAGCCGGATATCGCGTGACACCGATACCCGGGCCGAATGCGGCGGCGGCGGCGCTCTCCGCGAGCGGTTTCGCAGATCCGCGTTTCCTCTTCTACGGCTTTATGCCCGCGAAAAGCGGAGAGCGGAGGAAGGCGCTGCAGGCGCTCGCGTCTGCGCCTTACGCGCTGGTGCTCTACGAGGCGCCGCACCGCGTGCTCGAGACGGTTGCGGATCTGGAAGCGCTCTTCGGGGGCGGCCGGCGCATCGTGATCGCGCGCGAAGTGAGCAAGCTCTTCGAGCAGATACACGCGTGCACGCTCGAAGGGGCGGGGGCCTGGCTCGCCGGGGATCCGCACCGGATCAAAGGCGAGTTCGTGCTCATCGTCGAAGGCGCGGCCGAGGATCCGGATGCCGTGGTGAGCGAGGCCCGGCGCACTCTCGAAGTGCTGCTCGAAGAGCTGCCGGTCAAACAGGCGGCCGCGCTCGCAGCGAAAATCACCGGCGCCAGGAAGAACGAGCTCTACGCGCTTGCGCTCACGCTTAAGAACCGTGACCAGTGACGGGTGACGGGTGACCGGGCGAGGCACGCCTTCTCTTCGGGGGCGGTTGGTGGCCTACAGCGGCAGTGCATTCCCGAGTACCATCTACGTCACCGGTCACCATTCACCAGTCACCAGCATGAAACGCATCACGATCAAGCGCCCCGACGACTGGCACCTGCACTTGCGGGACGGCGAGCACCTGCGTGCGGTGCTGCCGGACACGGCACGGCGCTTTGCGCGCGCGATCGTGATGCCGAACCTGCGTCCCCCGGTCTCGACGACGGCCGCTGCGCTCGACTATCGCCGGCGCATACTCGACGCGCTGCCGGCGGGTCTGCGCTTCGAGCCCCTGATGACGCTCTATCTCACCGACAACACGCGTCCTGACGAGATCGCGCGCGCCCGGGCGAGCGGCGCGGTGCACGCGGTGAAGTATTACCCTGCCGGCGCCACCACCAACTCGGACTCGGGTGTGACCGATCTCGCGCGCTGCTATCCCGTGCTCGACGCCATGTCGGAGCACGGCATGCCCCTGCTCGTCCACGGCGAAGTGACCGACCCGGCCGTGGACATATTCGACCGCGAGCGGGTTTTCCTCGAGCGCGTGCTGGCGCCGCTCGCCGCGCGGTTTGCCTCGCTCAAGCTCGTAGTCGAGCACATCACCACGCGCGAGGCCGCTCGGTTCGTGCACGACGCGCCTGCCAACGTGGGTGCGACGATCACGGCTCATCATCTGCTGCTCAACCGGAACGCGCTACTTGCCGGCGGAGTGCGCCCGCATTACTACTGTCTGCCTGTGATCAAGCGCGAGACGCACCGGGCGGCGCTGGTGGCGGCGGCGGTGAGCGGGAATCCGAAATTCTTTCTGGGAACCGACAGCGCACCCCACGCGAGGCACACCAAGGAGACCGGCTGCGGATGCGCGGGGATTTACACCGCGCACGCCGCGATCGAGCTCTACGCCGAAGCGTTCGAGCAGGCGGGCGCGCTCGACAAGCTGGAAAACTTCGCGAGCCGGTACGGAGCCGATTTTTACGGCCTGCCGTACAACGAGGACGATCTCACGCTAGAAAAGGCCGATTGCGCCGTGCCCGAAGAACTGACTTTCGGGGGCGAGACGCTGGTGCCCCTGAGGGCGGGTGAAGCGGTGCAGTGGCGCCTCGTCTGAGAGGCGGCGTGTGATGGTGCAATAGTTCGTCTAATGACGATCCGCGCTTTTCTATGGAAAAGCGGGGATCGTCGGTTCGAAGCCGCCGGACAGCGCTTCGGGATGTCGCTTCGCGACGAGATCGCAGATCTCGCCCACGCGGCGCATCGGTACGTCGACCATCATCAGGACCTTGCCGCCTTCGATGTCGTGCGCGAACGCCTTCAGCCGCGAGTTCGGCACCGAGCTCGCGATCATGCTCGACACCCACGCGCCGAAGAGCGCACCGCCGAGCGCGGCACTGAGCACGGTGAAAAGCTTCAGCGTGACGCCCGCGGGCGGGAACATGAGGACGAGTCCTCCCGCGGCCGCGCCGACGATCGCGCCAATCGCGATTCCCATCTGCGCGCCGTGAACGATGTCGGTTTTCTGCAGGACGTTTGCTTCGGGGAGGTCTGGCGGCAGCGTGCCGCGCTGGCCGAGAAAGTGGATGTGCCGCACCTCGATGCGCGCGAGGAGCATCTCGTTGAGCATCTCACGGGCGCTGTCCACGCCGGGTAGAATGAAGTAGAGCCTTCGCCTCATGAGCATGGAACCCTCCTTCCAGCCGGATGAAAGCCGGCTTGCATCGCCCACTATAGTCCTCCCCGGGGAGACAGAAAAGCGAAGGAAAGGCGGTCTCGGAGGGAAACCATGGGTTTCGCTCTGAAGCGTTTACCAGTCGCTCTTTCTACGTCCGGGAACCTTCCGGGTTCCCGGCTGTAGAATCAGAGGGCGAAGTTGGTCAGGCAGCCGCTGTGACTGCATCACGGTCACAGAGGAAAGTCCGGGCTCCGCAGGGTACGGTGGCGGGTAACACCCGTCCGCTATAAGGCCTACGTATCAAAGCGTGGGTCGAAGGCGAGGAATAGGGCCACAGAGACGAGTCCGCAGGCGGCGCAAGCCGTTTGCGGGGTGAAACGCGGCAACCTCCACCGGGAGCAACACCAAATAGGCGAGCGATGACGCGACCCGCCGAGCTCGCGGGTAGGTGGCTAGAGCCCTGGAGCGATCCAGGGCCCAGAGGAATGGCTGTCCACGACAGAACCCGGCTTATCGGCCAGCTTCGTTTTTAAAAGGGAGAGATCCAGTCGGATCTGTCCCATTTAAAAACCCGGAAGAACGAGCTCCTCCCTATCCCTCCTCAACGCCGAGGAAGGCACCACGCTGGGCCGGCGGGCGGACTAGCTGTGAACCCCGTCCAAAGGTAGTTTCGCCGAAGGCGGTGCGCCGTCAGAGCCGATCCGTCACGCCTGGTGCCGCAAACATGTCCGTCAAGCGCGAAACCCGGTTCGCGGCGGCCAGTCAACACACGACAGGCCGCACACGAACCGCGCACTCGACGCGCTGCGGCACAAGTCGGCGCGACGGCTCGGCCCTGCCGCCGCAGGGCGTTCCCAAGCTTTGGAAAGACCGGTGCTACCGCACAAAACGGCGCGGTGGAGGCGATGCGTCGAGCCGATTTGTGCCGCAGTCGTTGGAGTGGGCGC
>CAZULX010000159.1:0-3889 GCA_964621335.1 uncultured Streptomycetaceae bacterium | reverse complement strand
GGGGGCCGATGGCGCCATCGGCACCGAATATGTCACGAAGGCGAATCCGGACGGCTATACCTTGATCGTTCTATCCGCCGCCTACGCCATGAATCCCGCCGTTCGCAAGCTGCCCTACGATCCGCAGACGGCGGTCGAATTCATCATCGGGCTCGGCTCGGGGCCGACCGTGCTGTCGGTGGGTCCGGCGCTTAAAGTGGATTCGGCGAAGGCGTTGTTCGCCGTGGCCAAGAGCAAGCCGGGCGAGGTCATCTTCGGCACTTCGGGCGGATTCCAATACTTCGCCACGGCGCTGTTGCAAACGCTATCAGGTCAGCAGTTCAATATCGTGCTCTACAAGGGCACGGCCCCGGCCCTGGTCGATATCATCGGCGGTCAGACGCACGCGACCATCGCGCCCATCCTGCCGTCCCAACCGCATTTCAAGTCCGGCAAGCTCAGACCACTCGCGATGGGGACATTGAAGCGCAGCGCCATGCTCCCTGATTTGCCGACGCTGGACGAGCTCGGCGTGAAGGGTTTCGATGCGTCCAACTGGTACACGATCGCCGCCACACCCGGGATCCCGAAAGCAGTCGCCGACAAGTTGTATACGGAGATCGCCGCCTACATGCGGTCCCCGGAGAGGCTGAAAACCCTGACCAGCATGGGCGTCGAAGTGGAGGTGAAGTCGACCGCGGAAGTGCGCAAGTTCGTCCGCGATGAAATCGTGAAATGGCGCCAGGTGGCGATCGATGCCAAGATGCCGCGCGAGGTTAATTGAGGGGTGCGATCGTTAAAGGGTAGCGAGCGCCTGCAGCTTCTCGTAAACCGCCGTCTCGAGCTCGAATCCTTCCGTTTGACGCCGCGCCCGCTCGCGAAAAGCGCGCTCCGACGGTATGAGAATCTCGGAGTGGCCCGACCGCAGCGGAGTCGACTTGACGCGTTCGATCAGCTCGTCGACCTGTTTCTTGAATTGCTCGGCCGGCATCAGAAGATCGGGCTTGAAGATCACGAGAAGATGGCCGAAGTCCTGCACGTGTCCACTGGATCGTGCCGCCCCTCCAAGCAGGCACAGCGCCTGGATCGCGAAAGACAGGCCGTAACCTTTGTGTGCGCCGAATGGCAGGACGCCGCCCTGCAGCGCTTCACTTGCGACGCGCGTCGGTTGTCCCCGACCATCGATAGCCACCCCCTCCGGCAGCTCGCGGTCGAGCTTCGCGTGGAGCAGCAGCTCGCCGAGCATGATCGACGCCGTGCCCATGTCGAAAACGACGGGACCGCGATCCGACGGAAAACCGAGGGCGATCGGGTTCGTTCCCAGTGCGGGGCGAACGCCGCCGAGTGGAAGCACGACCGGCGGGGCACTCGCCATTTGAAAACCGACGAGATCCGCCCTCGCTACCTTCTCGAGATAGTGAGTGATGCGACCGGTCATGTACGTGTTGTGCAGGCCGACGATTGCGACACCCGCGTCGCGCACTTTGCGGATGGCGCTTTCCGTCGCGCGATGCAGCGCGTAGTACCCGACGTTGTTGCCGCCATCGAGCAGGAGCGAAATGGCGGTTTCATGTATCACGCTGATCGGGCTGCGCCCCTTCGCAGTCCGCGGGTCTTCGGCGAGCGTCAGTATTCTGGGCAGGCCGGCGAAGGTGTAGCCGCACAATTCCGCGTCGATCAGATGATCGGCGATTATTCCCGACTGCTCGGCGTCGAATCCGAGATTGCCTAGCGCACGCATGGCGAGCTCGCGGCCTTCTTCAGCGCGCATGATTCGCTTGGTGCCTTCAGCCATGGCGCGTGCGATTAGTTCGCTTTGACCAGCGATACCGGTGCGAAGTCTTTGACGATGTCGTAGGGGTGAATCTGGGAATCGATGATCGGCATAAGTTGTCTCCCTCAAGCTGGATTGGGGGAAGGGAGGTTACGGAGGGAAACCGTCAAGGAAAGGAGGTTTCGGAGGAAAACCTTGGTTTTCCTCTGAAGCGTTTCCGGCCTGAGGGCTGCCGAATGGCAGCCCGAGCCTTCAGGCGAGCACCGCCCCTACCACGACGATCTCCACCAGCGCGCCGCCGGCGAGCGGCGCACCGACGCAGGCGCGCTGGGGCCAGTTCTGCCAGTCGGGGCCTATCCAGTCGTTCCACACCTCGTCCATGGCTGCCTTCTGCGAAAGGTCGGCGAGGAAAATCTGGACCGACAAGAGACCGGTCTTGTCAGAACCCGCATCGGCAAGGTTGGCGTCGATCGCCGCGAGCGCAGCGCGCGTCTGGGCCTGGATGTCCGCGCCCGGGGCGGTGGCCACCGTGTAGACGAGACCGCCATGGCGAACTGCGCGGTTCCGCCCTTTGGCGCTTCCCCGCCAACGTTCGATAGTCATATTCTGTCTCCCTTCTAACTCAGCCATAACCGGGATCAGTGTACCTCTTCGTCATCGCAAGCGTCCCGGCTTGCCGATGAGGATCAGGCCGATGCAAACAGCAGCCACCACGTCCCCGCCCGTGGCGCCGGCTTCCTCGGCCACCGCCAGCGCGGCAGGGAGGATGCAGGCGGTCGGGTGCGAAAACCCGGTGTCGTCGTAATCCAGCAGGTGCGCGAGGGCGCCGTTCGCCCATGAGGCGGAAACAGCGCTGGTGCGAAGACCGCATCCGAGCACGCGCGCCTGCGATGTCCCGCCCTGCTCGCGAGTCACGTCGAGAACGATGCGCCCCGCGGGTTCTGTATTTGCGGCGAGCGCGACACCGGCGCAATCCAGGATGTGCCGCTTCGTCGCGGCGACCGCCGCGGCGCTCAAATCATCGATGCGGGTCCTGGCTGCAAAAGCGGCCAGCACCGCCGTGGCTCCCGTGCCGGTTCCTGCGTCATTGCCTCCGAACGGCATAAAGTGTTTCTCTATGATGGTTAGATCGAAGCTTTCGAAGCGAGATATGCGCGCACGATCTCCTCGCCGGTCGCAAACCAGACCCCGTCGTGACCCTTGATGTAGCCGAGCGCCGCATCCAGCGCGCCGATGCGGTGCGGCACCCCGGTCATGAAAGGATGCAGGCAGATCGCCATCACGCGCGCCGACTCGGCGCCTTCCGCGTACAGCACGTCGAACGTGTTCCTGATGATCTGGCCAAAGTCTTCGCCGGTCGCGAAGCGATAGTTGACCTGCCCCGAGTCGTTGACCTCGTATGAGTACGGGAGATAGACGAGCGCCTTGCCGCCCGCCTCCATCCGGTACGGCTGGTCGTCGTTCACCCAGTCCGAGACGTAGAGGTAGTCCTCCTCCGCGAGGTAATCGAGCGTGTGCCATGTTTCGGCGAGCCCCGAACCGAGCCAGCCCACCGGGCGCTTGCCCGTCGCTTCGGTGAGCCGCTTCGTGCAGTAACGGATCAGCTCGCGCTCCTCTGCGGGCTCGAGCGCCGTCAACCGCGTGCTGTTGGTCTTGTTGTGGCCCATGAACTCCCACCCGAGCTTGACCGCGTCCTCGATGATCTGCGGATGGTGATCGCAGATGTCGGTGTTCGTCGTGGCGGTCGCGCGGATGCCGTGCTTCGTGAGCACGTCCATCATCCTGAAGACGCCGACGCGATTGCCATAGTCGCGCTGTCCCCACGCCCGCACCGTCGGCGCCTTGTGCTCATGCGCCTTCTCCCACGGATGGCCGGCGAGGGGCGTCTTCAGCGAAAAGAACTCGAGATTCGGGATCACCCACACGGCGAGCCGCGAGCCGTTCGGCCAGCTCCACTTCGCCCTGCGATTGATCGGCACATACGGGAACGGGCCGTAGTCCATCGGCTGCATGACCACCTCCTTGCTGTTTATTCGGGCGGCGAGGGCTCAGAGCATCGGAACGAGCACGCGCACCGCGTTCAATCTTTCGCGCACGCTGCCAAGAGACCGGCGACGGGCGTTTCCTCGAGCCGCT
>CAZULX010000158.1:0-2994 GCA_964621335.1 uncultured Streptomycetaceae bacterium | reverse complement strand
CGATCATCGAGCTCGGCGAGATGGGCCCCGAAGACTTCGAGAACGCGTTGAATCGGCTCAGGTCCGTCACACGCTGAAGCAAAATTCCAAGAACCTCCAGTTCATCCCCGTGACTAATAGAATGGCACGGGACTGGAGACGCAATGCAACTCACTGATCTTCTTGATGGATACTATCCCTGGGCGACGCTCGCGCTCGCCGGCGCGCTTGCCGTCGTCATCGCGCTGATCGTGCACAAGGTTCTTTTCGTGGTGCTCCAGCGCGTCACGCGTTTCAGCGTGGTCGCAAGCACGATAGTGGAGTTCACGAAGCGGCCCGCGCGTCTGGTACTGCCTTTGCTAGGCCTGCAGTTCGTGATGGCCGGCGCGCCCGAGGACCTGCGCCTCGAAAAAGTGGCGAGCCACGCCGTCTCTCTGTTGCTGATCGGCGCTTTCACGTGGCTCGCGATGCGCGCGGTCGCGGGCGTGGCTGAAGCGATGATACGGCTCCACCCCGCGACGGTGGGCGACAATCTCCAGGCGCGGCGCGTGCAGACGCAGACTCGCGTGCTTTCGCGCATTGTCATGTTCTTCCTGCTGCTGATCGGCGGCGCATCGGCGCTGATGACTTTTCCGGGCTTGCGCCAGGTCGGCACGAGCATACTGGCGTCCGCCGGCGTCGCCGGTCTCGTCGCCGGCATCGCGGCACGCTCGGTCTTCGGCAATCTGATCGCGGGACTGCAGATCGCGCTGTCCCAGCCGATCCGGCTCGACGACGTCGTCATCATCGAGAAGGAGTGGGGGCGCATCGAGGAGATCACCTCGACCTACGTCGTGGTCAAGATCTGGGACGAGCGGCGGCTGGTGGTGCCGCTGCAATGGATCATAGAGCACCCGTTCCAGAACTGGACGCGCACCGGCTCGCAGCTTCTGGGAACCGTTTTCCTGTGGGTCGATTACCGCGTTCCGCTCGCGCCGGTGCGCGCCGAGCTCGAGCGCATCTGCAAGGCGTCGCCGGAGTGGGACGGACGCGTCGCGCTGGTGCAGGTCACCGAGGCGAGCGAGAGCTCGGTTCAGCTCCGGGCGCTGGTGAGCACGCCCGATGCATCGACGGCGTGGGACTTGCGCTGCCGCGTGCGCGAAGGACTGATCGATTTCCTGCAGCGCGAGTATCCCGACTCGCTGCCTCGCGTGCGCGCCGAGCTCGACCGCACCGATAAGCGCGAGCCTGCGCAAGGGCCGGCGCCGCCGCCGCTGCGCGCAGGCAAAGGTGAGTCGACCGCGATCAAGGAACCGACGCATCCCGAAGAAGTCCAGGCGCCGGGAGACCCGCGCGCGCCGGCGCAAGTGCAGGACACGGTGGTGGGGAAGGGCGGCTGAAGAGGGCCCTCACTGCATCTTGATGCCCGCCGACTTGAAGACTTTTCGGTAGTTCTGGATCTCGCTCTTCACGAGCTTGCCGAGGTCCGCCGAGCCCGCGCTGTGGGCGTCGAGCCCCTGTTTGGCCATCTGGTCTTTCATCTCGGCCGATCGCGCGATCTGCACGAGCTCCGACTCCAGGCGCTTGACCACCGCTGCCGGAGTGCCTTTGGGCGCGAAAAATCCGAGCCACAGCGTCACGTCGAATCCGGGAAAACCCGACTCTGCGACCGTCGGCACCTGCGGCAGCGATTGCGAGCGCTTGGCGGAGCTGATCGCGAGTGCGCGCACGCGCTTCGCAGTGACGTGAGGCAGCAGCGGCGGCATGGCGCCGAACAGGGCGTGCACCTGGCCGCCCAGGACCGCAGTGGTAGCGGGCCCGTTGCCTTTGAACGGCACGTGGATCATGTCGAGGCCGGCGCGGGTCGTGAGCGTGGCCATCACGAGGTGCGTCGTCGTCGCCTGGCCGGCCGAGCCGTGGGTGAGCTTGCCGGGCTGGGATTTAACGTGCGCTATGAATTCCTTCAGGCTCGCCGCGGGCAGGGTCGAGTTCACGACCAGGAGGTACGGCGCGATCGCGACCAGCGCGACGGGGGAGAAATCGGCGACCGGATCGTAGCGCAGCGTGGGATAGGCGGCGACCGCGATCGCGTGGGTGGTGGTGGTCCCCATCGTGAGCGTGTACCCGTCGGCATTGGCGCGCGCCGCGAGCTCGGTGCCGATGGTCCCCCCCGCGCCGCCGCGGTTGTCGATCACCACCGGCGTGCCCATGCGCTCGGAAAGCTTCTGGCCGACGAGCCGCGCGACCGTGTCGGTGTTGCCCCCCGGTGCGAAGCCGACGATGAGCCGGATCGGTTTTGCAGGAAACGCCTGTTGCGCGGCGGCGGTTGCCGCATAGGTCAGGCCCACGAGCCCGGCGAGCAGATAGTGACCAGCTTTCATGCTTCTCTCCTCTATGTAGATGTGCCCGAGTGTGACCTCGATTTATTGCAACCTAATGAAAAAATCGTATATTGTCGACACCACCATGTCCAGCCTTTCTCCCGAAGAAGAAATCGCGCTCGTGCGCAGCCGGCCGCTCGCCGCCCTCGTTCAGGCGGAAATCGAGAGGCAGATCCTGTCTGGCACGATCTCGGGCGGGTCGCGCCTGAACGAGCTCGAGATCGCGAGAAACCTCGGGATCAGCCGCGCGCCGGTGCGCGAGAGCCTGCGCACGCTCGAGCAGGCGGGGCTCGTCGTCAGCCGCAAGAATTTCGGCGTTTTCGTGCGCGTGGTTTCCATAGAGGAGGCGCGCGAGATTTACGAGGTGCGCTCCTTTATCGACGAAGGCGTCGGCCGCGAGCTTGCGCGGCGCGCTTCTCCATCCGACGTGGGCGAGCTCGCGCGCATGATGGAGCGCATGGAGGCGGCCTGCGCCGCGGGCAACGTTGAGGCGTATCACGAGGTGAACGTCGCGTTCCACGAGCGCATGGTCGAGCTCGTCGGCAACTGCAAGCTCCTCGAGATCTATCGCAAGCTCCTGAAAGAGCTCACGCTCTACCGCCGTCATTCGCTGGGGCAGCCGGGCGCGATGCAAAGCTCGGTCGAAGAGCATCGC
>CAZULX010000157.1:0-4456 GCA_964621335.1 uncultured Streptomycetaceae bacterium | reverse complement strand
GCTCTTCCAGGAGGAAGTGCGTTTCCATGCGCTCGGTTTGGCGATCGTCGACGAGCAGCACCGCTACGGCGTGCACCAGCGCCTCGCGCTGCGCATGAAAGGCACGCGCGCCGGCGGCAGCGCGCAGCCGCACCAGCTCATGATGAGCGCGACGCCGATCCCGCGCACGCTCGCGATGAGCTATTACGCCGATCTCGACGTCGCGGTGATCGACGAGATGCCTCCCGGTCGATCAAAGGTCGCCACCCGGCTCGTATCGCACGCGCGGCGCGACGAGGTGATAAAGCGCGTTCGCGACGCCTGCCTCGAAGGGAGCCAGGCGTACTGGGTGTGTCCTTTGATAGAAGAGTACGACGCCGGAGCGAGGAGCAGGGGCCCCCTTGGGGGAGGCGACCGCGCAGGCGGCGACACCGGCCGCCGCGACACCCTGGCGTCATCGAAGCGGAGCGGCGGACGGGAAACGCTGCAGCTCGAAACCGCGCTCGAGACCTACGAGATGGTGCGCGCGACTTTTCCCGACCTGAAGGTGGGTCTCGTGCACGGACGCTTGAAGAGCGCCGAGAAGGCGGCGGTCATGGCCGCGTTCAAAGCGGGAGAGATCCGCCTTCTCGTCGCGACGACGGTGATCGAGGTCGGCGTCGACGTGCCCAACGCTACGCTGATGGTGATCGAGCACGCCGAGCGCATGGGGCTTTCGCAACTGCACCAGTTGCGCGGGCGCGTGGGGCGGGGCGCCGCGGCGAGCGCGTGCATCCTGCTCTACCAGAACCCGCTCACGCCGACCGCGCGCGAGCGGCTGAAGGTGATCTACGAGAACCAGGATGGCTTCGAAGTCGCCCGCCACGACTTGCGCGTTCGCGGTCCGGGCGAGCTCCTCGGGGCGCGCCAGAGCGGCGTGCCGATGCTGCGCTTCGCCGACCTCGCGATCGATCTCGATCTGCTCGACGCCGCGCGAGGATTGGCCGAGCGCCTGCTGCGCGACGAGCCCGCGGCGGCGCAGGCGCATCTCGCGCGCTGGCTCGGCGGCAGGAACGAGCTGCTGAAGGTCTAGCCGGGTGAATTCAGTCCCCCGCGACACGTACTGGCAGCCGGCGCCTGCTGCCTCGGGCGCTTATCGGCCGTGGCTGACCGATCGCGGCTCGCTCACCGCGCGCATCGCGAAACGCTGTCCGGGCGTGCGCGTCGAGGTCGTGTTCCAGGGCCTGCGCCGTCCCGACCGCGACGAGCGCTTCGTCTTCGCGCATCGCGGCCGCGCGCGCGTGCTGGTGCGCGAGGTTTTTCTGATTTGCGGCGATACCCCTGTCGTATTCGCGCATACCGTGCTCGATCCGGCCGATCTGTGCGGGTCCTGGCGCAGCGTGGCGCGCCTCGGTACGCGTCCGCTCGGCGCGGCGCTCTTCGCCGATGCGCGCATCGAGCGTCATCCGCTGCGGCAGCGAAAGATCGGGTGGCACCACGAGCTGCACCGCAGGCTCGCATCCAGAGTGCCCGGCGTGCCGCGGGCGCTGTGGGCCCGGCGCTCGCTATTCCGGCTGCATAATTCCCCTATACTGGTGACCGAAGTGTTCTTACCGGAGATCCTTCGGCTATGACGCTCGTCGAGCGCCTGGATGCGTACGAAAAGCTGCTGCGGCTCGACAAGCCCATCGGCATCCTGCTTCTGCTGTGGCCGTGTCTGTGGGGTTTATGGTTCGCCGCCTACGGCATTCCCGACCTGGACATCCTCCTCGTGTTCGTGACCGGCACCATCCTCGTGCGTTCCGCGGGGTGCGCGGTGAACGATTTCGCCGACCGCGACTTCGACGCGCACGTCGAGCGCACGCGCGATCGTCCGCTCGCCGCGCGGGTGATCCGGCCGTGGGAAGCGCTCGCGCTCGCCGCGCTGCTTTTGATCGCGGCGTTCATCCTCGTGCTTCAGATGACCAGGCTCACGGTGATGCTCGCCGTCGTCGCGCTCGTGCTCGCCGTCGTCTACCCCTTCCTCAAGCGCGCCTTCTCGTTTCCCCAGGCGTGGCTCGGGATCGCTTTCGGCTTTTCGATTCCCATGGCGTATGCGGCGCAATACGGCAAGCTCGTTCCGGTCGCGTGGGTGCTCATGATCGCGAACATGTTCTGGGCGATCGCCTACGACACCGAGTACGCGATGGTCGATCGCGAGGACGACCGGCGGCTGGGATTGAAATCGTCGGCGATACTCCTCGGGCGTTACGACGTCACCGGCGTGATGGTGTGCCACGCGATATTCCTGGTGATGATGGTCGTGATCGGCGGCTGGCAGCTCCTGGGACTTTTCTATTACGTCGGGATAATAGTGGCGGCGCTTTGCGTGCGCTACCAGTTCGGGCTCATCGTGACGCGCGAGCGCGAGGCGTGCTTCAAGGCATTCCTCAACAATAACTGGGTGGGTTGTGCGATTTTCGCCGGGCTCGCCGCCGACCTCTATTTCCGCATCAGGCTCTGGTAAGTGAACTATACCGATCTGCGCGGCTTCCTCGCGCGGCTGGATGCGCTCGGGGAGTTGAAGCGCATCGCGATCGAAGTCGATCCGCGTCTCGAGATGACCGAAATAGCCGATCGCGTCCTCAAGGCAGGCGGGCCGGCGCTGCTCTTCGAGAAGCCCAAAGGCCATCGCATCCCGGTGCTCGCCAATCTTTTCGGCACGCCGCGCCGCGTCGCGCTCGGCATGGGGCGGGAATCGGTCGAGTCACTGCGCGAGCTTGGGCAGCTCCTCGCGCAGTTGAAGGAGCCCGAGCCCCCGAAAGGCCTGCGCGATGCGTGGGAGAAGCTCCCGCTCCTGAAGCAGGTGCTCACGATGGAGCCGCGCACGGTGCGCTCCCCGCCGTGCCAGGAGATCATCGTCGAGGCAGCCGAGGTCGATCTGGCGTCGCTGCCGATACAGACGTGCTGGCCCGGCGACGCGGGACCGCTCATCACGTGGGGGCTGACGGTGACGCGCGGGCCGCAAAAAAAGCGCCAGAACCTGGGCATTTATCGCCAGCAGGTGATCGGACGCAACAAGCTCATCATGCGCTGGCTCCCGCACCGCGGCGGAGCGCTCGACTATCGCGACCACACGCTGGCGCATCCCCGGGAGCCTTTTCCGGTTGCTGTCGCGCTCGGGGCCGACCCGGCGACGATGCTCGGCGCCGTGACGCCGGTGCCCGATACGCTGAGCGAGTACCAGTTCGCCGGTTTGCTGCGGGGGGCGCGGACCGAGATCGCGAAATGCACGCGGAGCGACCTCCACGTCCCGGCGGCGAGCGAGATCGTGCTCGAAGGCCATATCGTGCCGGGCGAGACCGCGGCCGAAGGGCCTTTCGGCGACCATACCGGCTATTACAACGAGCAGGAGCGCTTCCCGGTGTTCACCGTCGAGCGCATGACGATGCGGCGCGACCCGATTTACCACTCGACCTACACCGGCAAGCCGCCCGACGAGCCTGCGGTCCTCGGGGTCGCTCTGAATGAAGTGTTCGTGCCGCTCCTCGCGAAGCAGTTTCCGGAAATCGTCGACTTCTACCTGCCGCCCGAAGGCTGCTCGTATCGCATCGCCTGCGTCAGCATCAGGAAGCAGTATCCGGGACACGCCAAGCGCGTCATGTTCGGCGTCTGGTCGTTCCTGCGCCAGTTCATGTACACCAAATTCATCATCGTCACCGACGACGACGTGAACGTGCGCGACTGGAAGGAAGTGATCTGGGCGCTCTCGACCCGCGTCGACCCCCGGCGCGACACGCTCATCGCCGATGCGACGCCGATGGATTATCTCGATTTCGCAAGCCCCGTCGCGGGGCTCGGCTCCAAGATGGGCATCGACGCGACCAACAAGTGGCCGCAGGAGACCGATCGGCGTTGGGGCACGCCGATCGCGATGAGTGACGAGGTGAAGGCGCGCGTCGATGCGATCTGGAGCGAGCTCGGGCTGTAGCAGCGTGTCGGACCTGCCGCTCCGACACGCAACCTATTGAGCGGCCGCTTATGCCTGACGCTCAATTCCCTCACGCCCGAAGGAAAGGAGGTTACGGAGGGAAACCATAGGTTTCCCTCTGTTCGTGGGGGCGGCGAGGCCCGAGCCTTCAGGCGAGCGCCGCACCTTCGTGGGGCGGCCAGGCCCGAGCGAAGGCGAGCGCCGCCCCTACCTGCGGTAGACCCACCTCAGCAGCGCATCCTGCGCATCTCGCGCGTTGCCCGCGTTCGCGTGGTTCACCATGAACACGACGACCACTCGCCGGCCTCGCGCATCGAGCACATAGCCCGCGATCGCGCGCACGCCCGCGAGCGTCCCGCCCTTGATGTGCGCCTGGCCCGCGACATCGGCGTTGGCGAGGCGTTTACGCATCGTGCCGTCCGCAGCGACGATCGGCAGCGACGCCACGAAATCGGGCATGACGGCGCTGCGAAAGGCGTGCAGCAGCATCTCGCCCATGCTGCGCGCGCTGATGCGCTCGATGCGCGA
>CAZULX010000156.1:0-4442 GCA_964621335.1 uncultured Streptomycetaceae bacterium | reverse complement strand
GCGCCCACGGGATGATGACCCGTATCGGCTTCTCCGGCCACGCCGCAGACGTTGCGGCCGGCGCAAGCGTGAACGATGCGAGGAAAACGCCGATTACTCGTGCATGCAGATTCCTGCCCATGATCGATCTCTCCACGGTTTGCGTCTGGCGCCAATATAGCAGGATCGTTACAGCGAGACCGTTTGCCTCCGGCGCGCTCGTCGAGGGTAATGCTCTGCTAGCATGCCGTATGTTCCCGTTACCGCAGCGCGGGGACATCCGAAGAGAGGAGACGTGAGCCCATGCCCGACGACGTGACACCCGATGAGATACGGAGCCTCGCGGCCGATGTCGGTCTTGACCGCCTCACCGACGAGCACCTGCAAGCGCTTCAGCGCGCCACGAAAGCGGCACGCGCGCGTCGCGCTGCGTTGCGCGTGGAGACGCTCGCCCCCGCCGACGAGCCCGCGCACGTGTTGAGACTCGGCACGGAGCGCGTGCGATGAGCGACTTCGCTTACCTCACCGTCGCCGAAGCCGCTGGGCTCCTTCGCGAGAAGAAGATTTCGCCCGTCGAGTACGCCACGGCGCTCATCGACCGGATCGAGCGCCACGACGACAAGCTCGACGCTTTTCTGCGCTTCACGCCCGAGCTCGCCCTGGAAGACGCGCGCCGCGCCGAAAGCGAGATCGCGCGCGGGGCGTGGCGTGGACCTTTCCACGGTGTGCCCTACGGCCTGAAGGACATCGTCGACTACGCTGGCCTGCCGACCACTGCGCATTCGAAGATCCTTCAGAACAACGTCGCCGCCTCCGACGCAGTGGTGACGCAGAAGCTGCGCGGAGCGGGCGCGGTCTTCATGGGGAAGCTCTCGACGCACGAGTGCGCGATCGGAGGCCCGTCTTTCGATCTGCCGTGGCCGCCCGCGCGCACCCCCTGGAACCGGGAGCATTTCTGCGGCGGCTCCTCGAGCGGCGCGGGGGCCGCGGTGTGCGCCGGTTTTCTGCCGGCGGCGATCGGGACCGATACCGGCGGCTCGGTGCGCAACCCGGCGTCGATGTGCGGCATCGCGGGCATCAAGCCCACTTACGGTCTCGTCAGCCGGCGCGGCGTGTTCCCGCTGTCGTTCTCGCTCGATCACGTCGGTCCGCTCACTCGCACCGTGCACGACAACGCGCTCATGCTCGATCTCATCGCGGGCCACGATGCGCTCGATCCCGGCAGCTCGACGCACGCTGCGGGCAGCGCCGCGGCGCAGATCGGGCGCGGCGTGGAAGGCTTGCGGGTCGGCGTGATCCGCCACTTCTATACGCGCGACATGGAAGCCGATCCGGAGATGGTTGCTGGAATCGACGCGGCGGTGAAGAAGCTTTCCGACCTCGGAGCGCAGGTGCGTGAGATCGAGACTGCGCCGCTCGCGGAATACCTCGCAGTCAACCGCACGATCATGACGAGCGAGGCCTATGCGATACACGAGAACTGGATGCGCGCGCGCCCCCAGGATTACGGCGCTCTCGCGCGCGAGCGCATCATGGCGGGTGCTTTCGTGCGCGCGGCCGATTACGTCAACGCGACGCGCCTGCGGCGCAAGATGACCGATGCGTTCCACGCGCTCTTCGCCGACATCGACGTCGCCGTGACGTCGAGTTCGATGGATCCCGCGTGCCGCATCGACGATCCGAAAGCGGTCGAATTCACTTACGCGAGGCAGTCGCGCGCGCCGTTCAACGTCACCGGCGGCCCGGCGCTTTCGGTCCCTGTGGGTTTCAGCGCGGCCGGGCTTCCGCTCGCGATGCAAATCGTCGGCAAGCCTTACAGCGAGGCGCTGGTGTACCGCGTGGCGCACGCCTACGAGCAGGCGACGAAGTGGGTGGAGCGCCACCCGGACTTGGGCTAGCGCAAAGAAGTGACGACTACCTAAGGAGTGACGAGGGCTAGCGCAAGGAGTGATGGGGCTATTGCAGGGAGTGACGGCTACCGAACGGGGTTGCTCAACCCCTTCTCATCACTCCTTTTCATCACTCTTTCTCATCACTTCTTTTCATCACCTCTTCGATAGCCATCCGCGCCGAGCGTGCGGGCGATCGCCAGCAGCATCATGTCGCCGTCGCGGGCCCCGATGAGGGAGAGTCCGATCGGGCAGCCGTTCAGCTTGCCGTAAGGCAGGTTGATCTGCGGAAGCCGGGCGAGACCGGCGATGCAGAGCAGCGTGAGGGCGCGCGCGCGGAAGTCTTCGGTGGCGTGCGGATCGGAGTCGCGCAGCGGCGCGATGTCCGGCACCGTGGGCACGACGAGCACGCCGTCGGTACCCAGCAGCGCGTTCATGCGGGCGGCGATCGCCTCGCGCTTCACGCGCGCCTGCGCCGCGTCCTCGGCGGCGATGGTCGAGGACCATTGCACGCGCTGGCGTATGCCGGGTCCCAGGTTGGGCTTCGCTTCCCGCACCCACGCGCCGTGCTGCGCCCAGATCTCGGCGCCCTGTATGGTGCGAAAGACGTCCATCCATAGGCGCAGGCCTTCGTTGCTGACCGTCACTTTCTCGGGTTTTCCCAGCAGGTCGCAAACACGGTCGAGACCGCGCTCGAGCGCGGCCGTTGCCGCGTGACCGGCGAGCTCGAACGCGTCCTGTGCGAGCAGCAGCCGCGCGGGCACGGTGTCGTCGGGCTCCTCCTCGAGTAGCACGCTGCCCACTCGCTCCATGATCGAAGGATCGCGCGCAAACCAGCCGGCGGTGTCCAGGCTCGAAGCGAGCGGGCACGCACCTTCGAGCGAAATGCGTCCGTGCGAAGGGCGCAGGCCGTAAACACCGCAGAAGCTCGCCGGCGCCCGGACCGAGCCCCCGGTGTCGCTGCCGAGCGCGAAATCGACGAGGCCGCCCGCAACCGCAGCGGCCGACCCGCTCGAGGAGCCGCCGGGTATGCGGCCCGGCGCGTTCACGTTCACCGGGGTGCCGTAATGAGCGTTCTCGCCGTTCAGGCTGAACGTGAGCTCGTCGGTGTGCGTTTTGCCGACCATGTCCGCACCGGCATCGGAGAGCTGCTGGACGGCCCGTGCGGTGCGCGCAGCCGGCGCGTGAGTGCGCAGCCAGTCGGGACTGCCGAAACCGGTCTTGTGTCCAGCGACGTCGTAGATGTCTTTCGCCGCGAAAGTGAGTCCCGCGAGAGAGCCGCCTCCGGCGCCGCGCAAGGTGACGTGGGTGTGCCTGCAAAAAGCGCCGAGCTGGTCTTTTTCGAGGATGTCGATCATGGATGCACCTTGGCCGCGCCCAGCGCGTCGAGTAGTTTCTGGTGTATGCCGCCGAATCCGCCGTTGCTCATGACGAGCACGTGGTCGCCGCTACGCGTCTCGCCTGCGATCCGGGCGACCAGCGCATCGAGATCCGGCGTCACCGTCGCCTTGGCCCCGAGCGGCTCGAGCGCAGCCGTGGCGTCCCACGTGAGCCCGCCGCTGTAGCAGAAGACGCGGTCGGCCGCCGCGAGGCTCGCGGGCAGCGCTTTCTTCATGATGCCGAGCTTCATCGTGTTCGAGCGCGGCTCGACGACGGCGAATATGCGTGCGCCGTCGACGCTCGCGCGCAGCCCGTCGAGGGTCGTTTGGATCGCGGTCGGATGGTGCGCGAAGTCGTCGTACACGGTCACGCCTCGCGCGACCCCGCGCACTTCCATGCGCCGCTTGACGCTTTCGAAGCGGCTCAGCGCTTCGATCGCCGCGTCTGTCGGAACGCCCGCATGTCGCGCAGCCGCGATTGCCGCGAGCGCGTTTGAGCGGTTGTGCGCGCCGAGGAGCGTCCAGCGCACGGTGCCGCACGCCTTCCCGCCGTTGAAGACCTCGAAGCTGCTGCCGCTCGCCGCGGGCATGGCATGCCAGCCGCCCGGCGTATCGAAGCGCTCGACAGGCGTCCAGCATTCGCGCGCGATTACGCGCTCGAGCGCGGCTTGCGCGCCGTTCGTCACGACGAGGCCGTTCGCCGGCAAGGTGCGCACGAAATGGTGGAACTGCGTTTCGATCGCCGCGAGGTCGGCGAAAATGTCGGCGTGGTCGAATTCGAGATTGTTGAGTACCGCCGTGCGCGCCGGGTAGTGGACGAATTTCGAGCGCTTGTCGAAGTAGGCGGTGTCGTACTCGTCGGCTTCGATCACGAAAAAAGGCGTGTCGGTGATGCGCGCGGAGACGCCGAAGTTCTGCGGGACGCCGCCGATCAGAAACCCGGGATCGAGCCCCGCGTGCTCGAGTATCCACGCGAGCATCGCGCTCGTCGTGGTCTTGCCGTGGGTGCCCGCCACCGCGAGCACCCAGCTCGCGGCGCAGGGCGTCGAGCTGATCGAAGGCTACGGCGCGGACCAGACCAAGCTCGATCCCGACGTCTACGTGATCGGCAACGACATCATGCGCGGCACTCCGCTGATGGAAGCGATACTCGACCGGGGACTGCCTTACATCTCCGGGCCGCAGTGGCTGCGCG
>CAZULX010000155.1:0-2561 GCA_964621335.1 uncultured Streptomycetaceae bacterium | reverse complement strand
CGGTGGCCGAATGCCTACTTTGCTGAGATGGGACTGTTCACGATGGCCGAGGCCCATGCTCTGGCACGCTGATCCCGATGTGGCAACTACCAACTGGAGAGCCGTGTGCGGGAGAACCGCACGCACGGTTCGGAGGGCGGGGAGAGCGTAAGCTCTTCTCGACCCCTATCAAACTCACCCGCCGACGAGGCGCAGGTGCGGCGCGGCGGCGCTGTGGGCGGTGCCCGGCGTGATGAGTTGCGCCAGCGCCTCGACGATGGCCGGGTCGAAAGCGCCTTTCTCCACCTCGCGCCGCAGCTCCTCGAGCGCGGCGTTCGGCTCCCACGGCCCGCGATGGACGCGCCATGCGGTGAGCGCCTCGTAGGCGTCGGCGACCGCGATGACGCGCGCTCCGATGGGGATGACGGTGCCTCTGAGGCCTTCGGGATAGCCCGCGCCGTCGAAGCGCTCGTGGCTGTGGCGCACCGCCCGCAGCATGTAAGGATCGTCGTAGCCGAGCGTGCGCATGATCCGGCACGCTTCGTCGGGGTGCTGCTTGATGATGTCGAGCTCGCTCGCGAGCAGTCCGCCGCGGCGGTTCAGGATGTAGAGCGGAATCACTTCCTTGCCGATGTCCGCGAGAAAGCCCGCGCGCATCACGTCGAGCCGCTCGATCTCGGGCAGCCCGAGGCTGCCCGAGAGCGCGTACGAGAGCGCCGCCACCACGCGCGAGTGGCCGATGCTGCCGTCGATCACCTCCGAAGGCAGCGTCACGTCGGACGGAATGTTGATCGCGTCGACGACCGGCCTGCAGAGCTCGATCAGCGCCGCCGGGATCCGCTGCGGGCTGTCGAGCGCGTCTTTCAGGCCCTCGATCTCGTACGCTTCGACGCGCTGGCGCCGGCCTTTGACGCTGATCGTGGCCTGGTCCTTGATCTGCAGGCCGGCTTCGGCGTACGCGAGCTTGTATGCGGTGTTCGCCGGGTCGAGCTCGAGCGCGCGCTCGAAGTACGGCAGCGCTTCATCGGCTTCCCTGAGCTGCATGTAGGTCCCGCCCATGCGGAAGTTGAGATCCGCCGCATCGGGCTTCGCCGAGAGCTGCTCGTGCAGCCGCTGCAGCTCCTCCTCCTTGTGCGGATCGACGTCGTCCTTGTTGAGCAGCGCGCGCACTTTGCGCACGTGGAAAAACTGCTTCACGTCCTCGTAAGTAAAGCGGTCGATGAGCACGTGCCCCGGCGCGCAGTGCTTTTCCAGGCGCGCGGCGAGATTCACGATGTCTCCGATCGCGGTATAGGTCTGGCGCTTGGAGCCGATGAGGCCGGTGATCGCTGAGCCGGACGCGATGCCGATCCGCAGGCGCCACGGGTAATCGCGGCGCGCGAACACTTCCTGCATCTTGAGCGCCGCCACCACCGCCATCAGCCGATGGGTCGGAAACTCGAGCGGCGCGCCGAACTCGCACATGATGCCATCGCCCATGTACTTGTCGATGTGCCCGTGGTAGGCGAAGAGCACGGGCTCCATGTCGGCGAGGTAGCGGTTGATCTGCGACACCACGTTCTCGGGCGCCGTGCTCTCGGAGTAGCTGGTGAAGCCGACGAGGTCCGCGAACATCACGCTCATCGCGCGCTTCTCGCTCCGCAGCCGCCCTTCGATCATCAGATTGACGACCGACGAGTCCATGGTGCTGTAGAGCGCCGTCTCCACTTTCTTCTTGAGCTCTTCGATCGCGAGCTTGGACGCTTCGAGCTCGGTCGTGCGCTGTTGCACGCGCTCTTCAAGGTGCTCGCTGTGATCGCGCAGCTCCGCGTTCGCGCGGTTGAGCGACTCCTGGTTCGCTTCCAGCGACTCGTAGAGCTGGGTCGTCATGGCGACTTCGCCTTTGAGCTTCTCCTGGAGGCGGCCGACGACCGCGGCCGCGAGGATCAGGAACCCGCCCCATGCGGCGATGTGCACGTAGGTATTGATCTCGCTCGGTTCGGACAAGAATGCGTGCGGCTCCACCATGAGGTAGATCACCACCATCAGCAGGCACATGAATGCGCCCAGGACCGCGAGGCGCGCGCCGAGGTAATAGGCGCCGAGGATGACCGGCAGGAAGTAGAAATTGAGGAACGCGAGCTTGGCCGGGATGAAGAAGTTGATGATCGCGGTGGACACGAGCACGAGGAGCACGAAAGTCTGCTCGAAGTGCTTGAGGAAGTAGGCTTTTATCGTCTCCATCTGCGTGAGCTAATAACACGGCCGAGTTGTCGCAGGCAAGAGCCCCCCGGGCGCGAGCCTGCTGGGTTTATTCCAGATGCATGGCGAAAGAGCAGGTCTTTCGATTACGGCCGAAACCGGCAGTGCTTGAGCGAATGCACCGGCGGCCGCGCGAGGAGTTCCGGTTACCGGCCGAGTATCCCCTTGAGGCGGTCCTTGATCGAGTCTTTCGCGTCGCCTGCGCCGGACGGCTGCGCGGCGCCCGGAGCGCGCTTGAGGATCTCGTCCATCAGCCGGCTTTTCGCGAGATCGGTGACCATGCCCGCGAAGTCGATCGACCACTGCGGGGAATCGAGCGCGCCGGTGAGCTTCACCGGCAC
>CAZULX010000154.1:0-5333 GCA_964621335.1 uncultured Streptomycetaceae bacterium | reverse complement strand
ATCGGGCTCTCGGTCGTGCGCGAATACGTGCAGATGCACGGCGGCACGGCGGAAGTCGTCGACGCGAGTCCGGGCGCGCATATTCGCGTGCGCCTGCCGCTTGCGGCCGGCGCGGCTGCGGTGAAAGGCGAGGGGCCACCTGTTGCCGAGGCCGCGCGATGAGCCCAAGGTGGACGCTCGCCGCTGCGGTGCTGCTCGCCGGATGCGCGGCGGTGGAAGAGACGCCGCCGCCGGTCGAGGCCGCCGCGGAAGCGCCGCAGGTGGCGATCGTGAAACCGGCGCCTCCCGAGAAAGCCGCAGTGCCGGCGCCGCCCGCGGACGTTGCGCCGCCCACGGTTCCCGAGCGCCCCCGCGCGAGCGAAACCGAAACCCTGATTTCCGAGTTCGCGCGGATGCGCCGCCTGTCCGGCGCCGAGCTCGCGCGCGAACAGGAGGCCGCGCGCAACGCCTTCAACCAGACGCGCAGCGACAGCGCGCGAGTGCGACTTGCCATGACGCTGTCGATTCACGGGAGCCCTGGCAGCGACGATGCGCAGGCGCTCGCGCTGCTCGACCCGCTCGTCAAGACTCCGGGCGCATCGCTCCACGCGCTCGCTTTTCTGCTCGCTGCGCACATTCAGGACCAGCGGCGGTTGACGGCGCAGGTGAGTGGGCTGCAGCAGAACGTCCAGGGGCTGCAGCAGAACGTGCAGGGGCTGCAGCAGAAGCTCGACGCGATCAAGTCGCTCGAGCGGTCCTTGAGCGGCCGCGAAGCGACGCGCCGCAAATGAAACCGGGCCCATGACCACGACTGCTCTGCGTCCCAGCGTGCTCGTCGTCGACGACGATCCGGACCTCCTGCGCCTCATGCAGATCAGGCTTTCCGCCGCAGGCTATGCCGTGACGACGGCCGAGAGCGCCGAGCGCGCTCTGGCGCAGCTCGCGGTGGCGCGCCCGCGTGTGGTCGTGACCGATCTGCGCATGAGCGGCATGGACGGCATGGCGCTGTTCGAATCGATACAGGAGCAGAACCCGGCGCTGCCCGTGATCATCCTGACCGCGCACGGCACCATCCCCGACGCGGTCTCTGCGGTGAAAAGCGGCGTCTTCGGCTATCTCACCAAACCTTTCGAGGCGCGCACGCTGCTCACCGAGATCGAACGCGCGCTCACGCTCGGCGGCGGCATGAGCACGCAGGCCGCGACCGAAGGCGTCGACGACACCTGGCGCCGGGAAATCATCACGCGCAACCCGGCGATGGAAGACGTGCTCGCCAAAGCGCGGCTGGTCGCCGACAGCGACGCGAGCGTCTTCATTTATGGCGAGTCGGGAAGCGGCAAGGAGCTGATCGCGCGCGCGATACACAGCGCGAGCCGGCGCCACGACCAGCCTTTCGTCGCCATCAACTGCGGCGCGATACCGGAGCAGCTCCTCGAGTCCGAGCTTTTCGGGCACGTGAAGGGATCGTTCACCGGCGCGGTGCGCGACCACAAAGGGCTCTTCCAGACGGCGAACAAGGGCACGCTCTTCCTGGACGAGATCGGCGACATGCCGGTGCCGCTGCAGGTGAAGTTGCTGCGGGTGCTGCAGGAGCGTCAGGTGCGCCCGGTCGGCTCCACCCAGAGCTTCGAGGTGGACGTGCGGCTGATCTCCGCGACCCACCGCAACATCGAGGCCGAAATGGCGGCGGGCAATTTCCGGGACGACCTCTATTACCGCCTGAACGTGGTCGCCCTCCATCTGCCGTCGCTCTCCGAGCGGCGCGAAGACATACCGCTCCTCGCCAACCATTTCCTCGCCGCGTTGGCGCAGAAATATCAGCGCACGATCACGGGCTTTGCGCCCGAGGCGATCGAGACGCTGGTGTCCGCGCCGTGGCCGGGCAACGTGAGGCAGCTCTACAACGTCGTCGAGCAGGCAGTCGCGCTGGCGACCACGCCCCTCATTCCCGCGCCGCTCGTGCAGCAGGCGATCCAGCACCAGCAGACCGAGTTCGCCTCGTTCGAGGACGCGCGCCGCAAATTCGAGCGCGATTACCTCGCCCAGATCCTCAGGATCACCGACGGCAACGTCACCCAGGCCGCGCGTCTCGCCAAGCGCAACCGCACCGAGTTCTACAAGCTCCTGCAGCGGCATCAGCTGGATCCGAAGCTTTTTAAAAACGCTAAGGCTTAGCGTTTTTCGAAAAGCTTCGCTTTTTCTGTTACGAACGAGAGGAACCCAGGTTCCTCTCCGTATCCTCTCTTCCTTTGGGCTCTCTACCGATCGCTCCGGTACCTAACAGTAGGTAGGCGGAGCGGTCGGCGCGTGGGTAACGCCCAGCGGTGGAATCGCGGCACGAGGGCGTAAAAAAGTGTCGCATTGCGTGGGTGGGCTGTCGGGCTTCTGAGACACAACGACGCCCGAGAGGGGAAGGCCGCTCGATTCTCGCAGGCTGATCGATGTGGCGTGCGCGTTCTGTTGTTCCATGGCGACATAAAGGTTGCGAGCTAGGTGTCGTTAGGGGCTATGAGCAACTGGCATACACCTTGCTCCTGACAGGCGTAGAGAAAGCTATCGCAGCCATGAGAGCCACTCGCAATTTTCGACTCACCCGCACGCAGGACGTGCTCGCGCCCTCCTTCATGGGGCAGGGCCTCACGCGCGGAGTGATCGCAGGCGAAGCGTGCACCGAGATCGGGTGCGACTCGCCGGTGCGCGGTGGAGTCTCGTGGTTCGAGCGGTGGCTAGGGTTCGGCCGTAAAACCGCCCGCACGCTTGAAAGGAAAGGTAATGGAACTCCGCCGCGAGCGTCCTCTTGATGGCCGTGGACTGCTCTATCCCCTGCTGCTGATCGCGGCGATCGGGGTGATCGTTTTCAGCGTGCTCGGCATCGCCAGCATCTCCGGCTGGATGCCCTCCAGCCTCATGAGCCGCGCACACGCGGCGGGTGTGACCACGAGCGGCGAAATCGACACCGCGCGCAGCGGCGTCACGTTCGAATGCGCCGAATGCGGCGTAATCGAATCGATCCGCGCCATCGAGCAGCGGGGCGCGTACGAGGCCACGCGGCCTGAGACCGTTGCGATGGTCGCGCGTTAGGCGATTGAACGCGCAGCCCTGAATCGATGCGGATGGATGCAACAAGAGCGGCCTTGGCGCCGCTCTTTCTCATGTACACCCTCTTTCTGACCGGCTGCGCGACCGACGGCACCATTTCGGGCTCCGCACGCCAGTCGGCGCCGGCTTCGCACTACAACCTCGCCGGGTATTCGGCCGAGTTCAAGCAGGGTTACGGCGACGCGTGCGCCGGGCGCCGCAACGAAGAGCGCTACAAAGGGGGCGGTGACTACCAGATGGGATGGAACGACGGCCGCAGCCTTTGTAGAAAATAGAGTGCAGCCGCCTGGCGGTTTGCCCTGGCTGCTGTTCAACCCGCCTTGACGCGTGAGATGCGGATAACTTCGGGAACCCCGCGCAGAGCGCGCATGATCTGCGCGAGGTGGAGGCGGTTGCCGACCTGCAGCGTGAAGTGCATCGTCGTGTAGGTTCCGCCGTCGTCGGGGTCGACCGCGACGTTCTGGATGTTCGACCCCGCGCTCGAGATCTCCGCCGCCACTTTCGCCAGCACCCCCCGCTGGTTCGCGACGACGAGCTTGATGCTGACTTCGAAGGACTTGCGGGTCTCGGGGTCCCACTGTACGTCGAGCAGCCGCTCCGGGTCAGGCCGGGTCTTGCCGATGACGGGACAGTCGTGCGTGTGAATGATCATGCCCTGTCCCTTGCTGATCATGCCGATGATCGGATCTCCCGGTATCGGCTTGCAGCAGCGCGCGAACTGCACCGCCATTCCTTCCGAGCCGCGGATGACGACCGTTCCGGGGACGGCGCTCTGAGGGGCGCTCGAGCCCAGCGACAGCAGCTGCCTCGCGATGACCGCCGACAGGCGCTTGCCGAGCCCGATGTCGGAGAGGAGATGCTGGCGGGATTTCGCGCTGGACTCCTTGAGGAGCTTGCTCCAGTGCTTTTCCTTCACGTCGGCGACGCTCGATTTGAAGCTGACGAGCGCCTGGTTGAGCAGCCTCTCGCCCAGCTGCACCGACTCGTCGAAATGCATCGTCTTCACGAAATGGCGGATGTGCGCCCGCGCCTTGGCGGTCACGACGAAGTTGAGCCACAGCGGATTGGGCTTGGCGTGGGCCGCAGTGATGATCTCCACGCGGTCGCCGTTCTTGAGCTCGCTCCTGAGCGGCATCAGCTCCTGGTTGATTTTCACCGCGACGCAGCGGTTGCCGATGTCGGTGTGCACGGCGTAGGCGAAGTCGACCGCGGTCGCGCCTCGCGGCAGCGCCATGATCTGGCCTTTGTGCGTGAATATGTAGACTTCGTCGGGGAAGAGATCGACTTTGAGGTGCTCGAGGAACTCGACCGAGTCGCCGGCTTCCGACTGCATCTCGATCAGGCTCTGCAGCCACTGGTGGGTTTTCTGCTGCAAATCCGAGAGCGAAGCGTCCGAGCTGCGGTAAAGCCAGTGGGAAGCGACTCCCGCTTCGGCGATCTTGTGCATTTCGCGCGTGCGGATCTGGATCTCGATCGGACTGCCGAACGGGCCGAAAAGCGTCGTGTGCAACGACTGGTAGCCGTTCGCCTTGGGAATCGCGATGTAATCCTTGAATTTCCCGGGAATGGGCTTGTAGAGCCCGTGCAGCGCGCCGAGCGCGAGATAGCACGCGCCGACGTCGGCAACGATGATGCGGAAAGCGAAAACGTCGAGCACCTGCGCGAACGACAAGTGCTTCTCGCGCATCTTGCGGTAAATGGAGTAGAGGTGCTTCTCGCGCCCGTGCACCTGCGCTTCGACCTTGCTCTCCTGGAGCTTGCGCTTGAGCATGTCCATCATCTTGCTCACGACTTCTCGCCGGTTGCCTCCCGCCGCTTTGACGGCCTTTGCGAGCACGCGGTGGCGGTCGGGATACAGATGTTTGAAAGCGAGGTCCTCGAGCTCCTGGAAAATGCTGTTCAGGCCGAGGCGGTTCGCGATGGGGGCGTAGATTTCCAGCGTCTCGCGCGCGATGCGCCGGCGCTTGACCGGCTCAACCGCGTCCAGCGTGCGCATGTTGTGCAGGCGGTCGGCGAGCTTGATCAGGATGACGCGCACGTCGCGCGCCATCGCTAGGAGCATCTTGCGGAAGTTCTCGGCTTGGGCCGTCTCGTGCGTCTCGAACTCGATGCGATCGAGCTTGGAAACGCCGTCGACCAGCTCGGCCACCGGTTTGCCGAAGTTCTTCGAGATTTCGGTTTTGGTGACCGCGGTGTCCTCGGTCACGTCATGGAGCAGCGCCGCGGTGAGTGCCTGCGGGTCCATGTGCCATTGC
>CAZULX010000153.1:0-5659 GCA_964621335.1 uncultured Streptomycetaceae bacterium | reverse complement strand
GGCGGGATAGGTGTCGGCGGCCTCGAGGGCGTGCGCCACGGGCCGCACATCGCGCTCGAGAAAGCGCTCGACGCTGTCGAGGACGAGCCCTTCTTCGCCGTCGCTCCCGAGTTGCGTCATATCAGGTTGCTTTCCTTGCCGCGCGCCCATTCGGCCCCATCCCGGCTGCGACGGTGTTGCGATCCAGGCGCGGCGCGAACATCTCGATGAAATCGTACATGTATCCCCTCAGGTAATCGTTGCGGCGTACGCCCAGGTAGATCGTATTGGGCTCGAAAAGACCGCTCGCGTCTATCGCCTTGAGCTTCGTATCGCGCGCCCGATCGTAAGCGAGCTTCGCGACGATCGCTATGCCTAAGCCCAGCTCGACGTAGGCCTTTATCACGTCGGTGTCGATCGCGCTCAGCACGATATTCGGCGCCAGCCCGCGCGCCGCGAAAGCTTTGACGATTTTCGAGCGGCCGACGAAAGGCACGTCGTATGTGATCACAGGATAGCGCGCGAGGGTCTCCAGCGTCAGCTTGCGCGCTCTCAGCAGCGGATGGCCCGCGGGCGCGAGCACGATGCGCTCCATGGAATAACAGGCGAAGAGCGCGAGACCGGCGCTCTCCTCGGCCGATTCGGACCCGATGCAGATGTCGGCTTCACCGCTCGCCACGAGCTGCGTGACTTCCGCGGGATTGCCCTGCCTCAGCATGAGGCGCACTTTCGGATAGCGGCGCGCGAAGCGCTCGATGATCGCGGGCAGCGCGTAGCGCGCCTGCGTGTGCGTCGTGGCGACGGTCAGGCTGCCGCCCTCTTCGTCCGAGAAGTCGCGGCCGATTTTGGCGAGATTGTCCGCGTCCTCGAGCATGCGCCGGGCGACTTCCACGATCGCCGCGCCGGGCCGCGTGAGCCCGCGCAGCCGTTTCTGCCTGCGGACGAAGATCTCGACGCCGAGCTCGCGCTCGAGGGCGCGCAACTGCCGGCTCACCGCGGGCTGCGGCACGCCGAGCGCCTCGGCCGCGCGTGTCACGCTCAGGTCCTCCCGCACGATCGCCGCCAGCGCCCGCAGTTGCTCGAGCCGCATCAGATAACAATTTTGATATACACAGCGCCGATTCTAGTCATTGAGTGCATAGGAGGCGAGTGGCATGATCGGCCGAGTCCTCTCCCGGAGCACACGTGACCACACTGACCGTACTGAATCCTCTCGTCGCCGAAGCCCGCCGCCAGGTGCCGCTCGCGCCGCAGCTCGCCGACCTTCGAAACGCGAAAATCGCCCTCGTCGACAACAGCAAAGTGAACGCCGATCTCTTTCTCGGCAGGATCGGCCCGCAGCTGCAGGCGCTTTACGGCGTGCAGATCGCGCTGACGGTGCGCAAGCTCGCACCCAAGGACGCGCTTTCCGAGGACGACCTGAGGGAACTCGCTGCGTGCGACGCGGTCATACAGTGTTACGGCGATTGCGGCACTTCGACTTCGATGAGCGTCGCCGACGGCGTGCGGCTGGAAGCGCTCGGCGTGCCGACCGTGACGGTGTGCAGCACCGCTTTCTCGCACGCGGCGCGATCGCAGGCTGCCGGCCGCGGCCTCTCGAGCCTTCCGATCGTCGAGATTCCGCACCCGATGCATACCGCGGCCGCGCCGGTGGTGCTCGAGCGCGCGCAAGCGGTCGTCGCCGATCTCGCGGCAGCGCTGATGCAGCGGCCGGCCGATACAGCGGCGGGTGCGGACGAGCCCGCGCCTCAGACACTCGCGCTCGATGCGTCGCCGGACGCCCTGCAGGAATACTTCTTCGAGCAGGGCTGGACCGACGGCCTGCCCGTGGTTCCGCCCACGCATGAGGCGGTGCGAGCGATGCTGGCGAAGGTAAACCGCGAGCCCGATGAGACCATCGGCCCGATCCCGCCGCAGATGCGACACGCGAGCCTTGAAAAAATCGCGATCAACGCGGTCATGGCGGGCTGCCGCGCGGAGTATTTCCCGGTGGTTCTCGCAGCGCTCGAAGCCTCCCTCGACGACGACTGCCGGTTGTACGGCATACAAACGGCAACCAACAACGGCACGCCGCTCATCATTGTGAACGGTCCGGCGGTGGACTCGCTCGGCTTCAACGCGCGCGGCAACGTCTTCGGCCAGGGCACGCGCGCCAACGCGACCGTCGGCCGCGCGCTCCAGCTCATCCTGCGTAACCTCGGCGGCGACCTGCCCGGCGACACCGACATGTCCACCCAGGGGCAACCCGGCAAGTTCACGTTCTGTATCGCCGAAAACGAGACCGAAAGCCCGTGGCAGCCGTTTCACGTCGAGCGCGGCTACGCGCCCGGCGACAACACGGTGACCGTCATCGGCGCTTCGGCCGGCCACAACGTCTTTACCTACGGCTGCGAAACCGGCGAGGAGATCCTCGACCACTTCGTCGGCGCGATGACGGCGCTCGGCCACAACAACGTGATCTTTCCCACCGGACCGCTGCTCGTCATCGGGCCCGAGCACGCCGGCGTGCTCGCGCGCGACGGCTACGACAAGCCGCGTATCCGCCGGCACGTATTCGAGCGCGCGCGCATTCCCCTTTCGCGCTTCACTGATCGCACCGTGCGTGGACTCAAGCACCGCCGCTCGCGCTGGTTCGCGCAGTTTCCGGATGCGAAGGAGATCGGCGTCGCCGACGACCCGTCGCACGTGAACATCGTCGTCGCCGGCGGCGCGGGCATACACTCCCAGTTCGTGCCGACGTCGTTCAGTTACCGCCCGGTGACCCGGTTGGTGAAGCTGGGATGAAACAAAATAGCAGGAGGAACGTTTTGAAAGTACAACTCCGACTCGTGTGCGCCCTCGCGGCGACGGCCCTGCTCACATTCGCTGCGAGCGCCGGTGCCGCGCAACAATCGGCGAAAGCGGCGGCCGCGAAATCGGACGCGCAATCGTATCCAACGCGGCCGGTGCGCCTCATCAACCCGTTTCCACCCGGCGGCGGCTCGGACGCCGTCGCGCACCTGGTGAGCCAGCGCCTCTTCGCCCGCTGGGACCAGTCGGTCATCGTCGACAACCGCGGCGGCGCTGGCGGCGCGATCGGCACCGACATGGCGGCTCGCGCAACACCCGACGGCTATACCCTGTTGATGGCAACCGCGAGCACGGTGGTGGTCAATCCGCTCATCAACAAGGTGCCGTTCGATCCTTTGAAGGATTTCGACGCGGTGATCCACACCTCTTCGGTGCCGCTCATCTTCGTGGTGCATCCTTCGGTGCCGGCGAAATCGCTCAAGGAATTCGTCGCGCTGGCGAAGTCGCAGCCGGGGAAATTCAATGTCTCGTCCTCCGGCGATGGCACCATCAGCCACCTTGCGCTCGAGCTTTTCAAGCTGACCACCGGAACGAACGTCGTCCACGTGCCTTATCGCGGCGGCGGGCCCGCGCGCAACGCGCTGCTGGGCGCGGAGGTGCAGGCGAACTTCGCGAACCTGCTCTCGGCCGCGAGCCACGTCAAAGCGGGCAAGCTCCGCGCGCTGGGCGTCAGCACCCCCAAGCGGGCGACCGGCATGCCGGATGTCCCGACTCTGGCGGAAGCCGGCATACCCGGCTATGAAGTCGTGCAGTGGAACGGGATACTCGCGCCCGACGGCACGCCCCGCGAGATCATCGCCAGGCTGAACGGCGAGATCAACAAGGTGATCGCGCTGCCCGAAATCCAGAAGCTCCTGATCGCGAGCGGTGCGGAGCCCGAAGGCGGCACGCCCGAGGCGTTCATGGCTTTCATCAGGGGCGACATCGCGAAATGGAGGAAAGTAGTGCGCGACTCCGGGCTCAAGGTCAATCAGTGAGCGTGGCGCCGCCCGCGCCGGCGCGCCGCGAGCGGCCGCGCGTCTATCTGATCGGCACGGGCGGCAGCATTTCTTCCATCGGCGAGTCGCGCACCGATCTCATCGACTACAACCACGCCGACCGCCATCTTTCGATCGAGGAGATGGCCGCGCGCGTGCCCGAGGCTGCCGCTCACGCGGAAATCCGCACTGAGCAGTTTCTGAACGTCTACGGCGGCGACGTCTCGCCCGCGCAATGGCTGGCGCTTGCGAGGCGCATCAACCAGATCTTCCGCGAAGACCCCGCTGCGACGGGCATCGTGGTCACTCATGGCACCTCTACGCTCGAAGAGACGGCGTATTTCCTCAACCTGACGGTGAAGAGCGCGAAGCCGGTGGTCGTCACCGGAGCGATGCGGCCGCCGACCGCGATGAGCACCGACGCCGACATGAATCTTTACGACGCAATCCGGGTCGCCGCACACCCGGACTCGGGCGGCAAAGGCGTGCTCGTGGTGCTCAACAACCAGATTCTCGCAGCGCGCGACGCGGTCAAGACGAGCACCTCGAGGCTGGAGACCTTCAAGTCGAACGAGCTCGGCGTCCTCGGTTATGCCGATTCCGACGGCAGTGTGATGTTCTACCGCGGCCCGGTACGCGCCCATACGACCGCGACTGAATTCGATCCGCAGCGGCTGGAATCGCTCGCCCGCGTCGACATCGCGTACGCCTACGCGGGCGTGGACGGGGTCGCCGTGGAAGCATTGGTGAAAGCAGGTGCGCGCGGCATCGTCGGCGCGGGGCTCGGCAGCGGCAGCGCGCCGCGCGCATTCCTGAACGCGCTCGAAGCGGCGCGCAAGGAGGGCGTGGCCGTCGTCATCGCCAGCCAGGCGTTCAACGGGCGCGTGATGGCGAAGCGCGCGTTCACCGAGCGCGGATTCGCGGTCGCGGACAACCTCGCGCCGAGAAAAGTGCGCATCCTGCTCATGGTCGCGCTCGCCTCGGCGCCGCGGCCCGAAGACATCCAGCGCACGATCCTTACGTACTGACTGACGCGACGACAGGAGCAACGATGAGTGAGAATTCGCGGGACGCGGGACGCACGCTGCGGCAGGAGCGCATCGGCGGCATTTCGGTGTACGTCCCCACGGGCGAGGCGGATACACGCACGAAGACGCTCGCGCCGCGGCTGAAAACGCTCGCCGGCGCGCGCATCGGCATACTCGACAACTGCAAGGAGTTCGCGGACGTCGTGCTGCGCGGCGTGGCCGAAGCGCTGCAGCGCGAGCACGGCGTGGCGGAAGTGAAGTTCTGGCAGAAGAGCTATCTCGGCGTCCCCTCCCCCTATGCGCAGGAGATGGCGGCGCACTGCGACGCCGTCGTGAACGGCGTCGGTCACTGAGGGTCTTCGACACCCTGGACCGCGCGTGACGCGGCCGCGCTCGAAGACCTCGGCATACCGACGGTTACGGTCATCAGCACCGCTTTCGCGCCGCTCGCGCAAGTGGTGGGCGAAGGCATAGGCCACGTGAGCCTGCCGATCGTGGTCGTGCCTCATCCGCTCGGCAACCGCGACGAGGACGTGATCGCACAGGCGGGCCGCGACATCGCCCGCGAATGCGCGCGCGTGCTGACGGTGGAAGCCGCAGCGCTTGCGAGCGAGTTCGAAGGCAAGCAGTATTCGCTGCCGCGCGGCGTGATGCCGCGATAAGGGTCGGGGATGAGGGAATGATTCAGGAAAGCCCGGAATTGCTGCCCCAGATCGTCGAACCCGACGCCGCCTTCGACCGCGTCAACGATCTCTTCTACGCTCGCGGCTGGACCGACGGGCTGCCGATCGTGCCGCCGACCGAAGAGCGCGTTCAGGCGATGCT
>CAZULX010000152.1:0-4026 GCA_964621335.1 uncultured Streptomycetaceae bacterium | reverse complement strand
CAATCCACGAGGAATCCCGATGAAAGTCCTGGTCACGGTCAAGCGCGTGATCGACCCCTATGTGAAAGTCCGCGTGAAGTCGGACGGCAGCGGCGTCGAGACCGCCAATATCAAGATGACGATGAACCCCTTCTGCGAGATTGCGGTGGAGCAGGCCGTGCGCATGAAAGAGGCCGGCGTCGTTACCGAAATCGTCGTCGTTTCGATCGGCGTGCCGCAGTCGCAGGAGACCCTGCGCACCGCGATGGCGATGGGCGCCGATCGCGGCATCCTGATCGAAGCCCCCGCCGACATTCAGCCGCTCGCCGTGGCGAAGCTCGTGAAAGCCGTCATCGACAAAGAGCAGCCGAAGCTCGTCATCACCGGCAAGCAGGCGATCGACGACGATTCCAACCAGACCGGGCAGATGATCTCCGCGCTGCTCGGGTGGCCGCAGGCGACTTTCATTTCGAACATCACCGTCAACGGCGACAGCGCGGACGTCACGCGCGAAGTCGACGGCGGCCTGGAAAAGCTCACGATCAAGCTGCCCGCGGTGGTGACCTCCGACCTGCGGCTGAACGAGCCGCGCTACGTCACGCTGCCGAACATCATGAAGGCGAAGAAGAAGCCGCTGGAAGTGCTCAAGCCCGATGCGCTCGGCGTCGACGTGACACCGCGGTTGAAGACGATCAAGGTCGAAGAGCCGGCGCGCCGCAGTGCCGGCACCAAAGTCGCGGACGTGAAAGAGCTCGTCGCGAAACTCAAGAACGAAGCGAGGGTGATCTGATGGCTGTCCTGGTAATCGCCGAACACGACGGCACGCAACTCAAACCCGGCTACGCCAACACCGTGAGCGCCGCCGCGAAGCTGGGCGAGGTGACGGTGCTCATCGCGGGCAGGGAGGGCGCGCAGGCCGCGCAGGCCGCGGCGAAAGTGACCGGAGTCAAGAAGGTCCTGCTCACCGAAGCGGCGCATTACGAAGGGTCCGCGGCCGAGAACTTCGCCGCGCTCGTGCTCACGATAGCCGAGCAGTACAGCCACATCCTCGCCCCCGCCTCGAGCTTCGGCAAGAACATCGCCCCGCGCGTCGCCGCCAGCCTCGACGTGCAGCAGATCTCCGAGATCAGCGCGGTCGAATCGCCCGATACGTTCGTGCGCCCCACTTACGCGGGGAACGCGATGGCGACCGTGCAGTCGAGCGATCGCATCAAGGTGATCACGGTGCGCGCCACGGCTTTCGACCCGGCGGGCGATGCGGCCTCAGCCGCGCCCGTGGAGAATCTCGCGCCGGGACCCGACCTCGGCCTCACGCAATTCAAGAGCACCGAGCTTTCCAAGTCCGAACGTCCCGAGCTCACCGCGGCGCGCATCATCGTGTCCGGCGGCCGGGGCATGGGCAGCGCCGAGAATTTCAAGATCATCGAAGAGCTCGCCGACAAGCTCGGCGCCGCAGTCGGCGCATCGCGCGCCGCGGTCGATTCGGGCTTCAAGCCGAACGAGTACCAGGTGGGGCAGACCGGCAAGATCGTCGCGCCCGAGCTCTACATCGCGGTCGGCATCTCCGGCGCGATCCAGCACCTGGCGGGCATGAAAGACAGCAAAGTCATCGTCGCGATAAACAAGGACGCCGAAGCGCCGATCTTCTCGGTGGCGAACTACTGGATCGTCGACGATCTCTTCAAAGCGGTGCCCGAGCTCACGCAGGAGCTCGGCTCCTAAACCTTCCGGTTCATGTCGACCTACCAGGCTCCGTTGCAGGACATGCGCTTCGTCCTGCGCGAGCTTGCGGGAATTTCCGACGTCGCGGCGCTGCCGGGCTGGGAGGAAGCGACGCCAGAGCTCGTCGACGCGGTTCTCGACGAAGCAGGCAAGTTCGCGCGCGAAGTCCTCGATCCCCTGAATCGCACCGGGGACGCGCAGGGCGCGCGGCTTGCCGCCGGCAAAGTCACCGCGCCGGACGGCTACGCGCAGGCATACCGTAAGTTCGTCGAGGCCGGCTGGAACGGTCTCACCGGCGACCCGGCTTACGGCGGGCAGGGCCTCCCGCACCTGGTCGCGACGGCGGTCCAGGAGATGTGGAACAGCGCGAACATGGCTTTCTGCCTCGCGCCCATGCTCACTGCCGGCGTGCTCGAAGCGATTAAGCACCACGGCACGCCCGAGCAGCAGTCGATTTTCCTGCCGAAGCTCACGCCCGGCGAGTGGACCGGCACGATGAATCTGACCGAGCCGCAGGCGGGATCGGACCTGTCCGCCGTGCGCACGCAGGCGGTTCCCGAAGGCGACCATTACCGGCTGCGCGGCACCAAGATCTTCATCACGTGGGGCGAGCACGACATGAGCGAGAACATCGTGCATCTCGTCCTCGCGCGCACGCCCGATGCGCCCGAAGGCGTCAAAGGCATTTCGCTTTTCATCGTGCCGAAATACCGGGTCGACGCCGACGGCCGCCTGGGCGCGCGCAACGACGTCACGTGTGTGTCGATCGAGCACAAGATGGGCATACACGCGAGCCCGACCTGCGTGCTCGCCTACGGCGAGAAGGAAGGCGCGGTGGGCTTCCTCGTCGGCGAGGAGAACCGCGGCCTCGAATACATGTTCACCATGATGAACCACGCGCGGCTCGGCGTCGGGGTCGAAGGCGTGGGCCTCGCCGAGCGCGCCTATCAGCACGCGCGCGAGTACGCACGGACTCGAGTCCAGGGGCGGGCGATAGGACAGACGAGCGGCGATCGCGTGACGATCATCCAGCACCCCGACGTGCGCCGCATGCTGCTCACGATGAAAGCGCAGATCGAGGCGATGCGCGCGCTCGCGTACGTCGCGGCGGCCGCGCTCGACACATCGCGGCGCCATCCGGACCCGCTCGAGCGGCGGCGCATCCAGGGGCGCCTCGATCTCCTCACGCCCATCGTCAAGGGCTGGTGCACCGAGCAGGCGGTCGAGGTCGCGTCGATCGGCGTGCAGGTGCACGGCGGCATGGGTTTCATCGAGGAGGCGGGCGCCGCGCAGTATTTGCGCGATGCGCGCATCACCACGATTTACGAAGGCACGACCGGGATCCAGGCGAACGATCTCGTCGGGCGCAAAGTCGGTTACGAAAAAGGCGCGACGGCGCTTGCGCTAATCGCGGAAATGCGTGACACCGACCCAGCGCTCGCGCGCATCGGCGCGCCGTTCGAGGCGGGCCGCAGGCATTTCACGGCTGCGATCGACGCGCTCGAAGCCGCGACGCGATGGCTGGTGGATACTTTCCCGCGCGAGCCCCAGCGCGCTGCGGCCGTGGCGGTGCCTTACCTCGAGCTTTTCGGCACCGTCGCCGGCGGATGGCTGATGATGAAGAGCGCGGCCATCGCTCACGCGAAGGCCGGCGGCGCCGACGACCGCGAATATCTCGCCTCGAAAATGGTGACCGCGCGTTTCTACGCCGAGCACATCCTCCCGCGGGCCCGCGCCTACGCCGACACCGTGTTAACCGGTTCCTCTGCAGTTCTCGAGCTCGACCCGGAACAGTTCTAGTCTGGCGCGCCGCCGGTTTCACCGAGCGCGCTGGTTTTTCGCCACGAGGCTAGAACCGCTACCAGCAGCACGAGAAGCGCCGCTGCGACCGACAATCCCGCAACGACGAGCGGCGAGCCGCTTTCCAGCGCGTCCGGCTGTCCCACCGTGAGACCGGTCGCCTTGATCGCTGCGAAAGCGCCGAGCGGCACCAGAAGGTTGTCGAAACCGCCCCCGACCGCGGCTTCGAGCACCGTCACCGCGATCGCGATCAGTGCGGCGGTGGCCATGGACTCGGGGTTGGATGCGGGCGTGAACCACGCGAGCGGCAACGCGATGCACGCGAATGCGACGATGAAGAAGGCGGCGCTGCCTTCGAGCGTCTTGTAATCCCCCAGAGTCATGTAGCGATGGCGTCCCCACGCGATGCCCACCAGCGCGGCCGCGGAATCGGCGAGCGTGAGGAGCAGCATCGGGATGCAATAGAGGACCGGATCGTCGGCCGCGAGGACGAACACGATGCAGGTCGCGGCGACGAAGCAATAC
>CAZULX010000151.1:0-3981 GCA_964621335.1 uncultured Streptomycetaceae bacterium | reverse complement strand
GCCGCGTCGTCGCACGACTCGGTGCCGACGAGGAGATTCGGGAAAGCAGCCGCGAGCGGCGCCTTCGCCAGTATTTCGCTCAGCAACGCTGGCGTGAGCTTGCAGCCTCAGCCGCCGCCGTGCGAAAGCTGAGTGAGCCTCAAGGCCGCTGGTTCGGTGGGTTGGTTCATCATTTACCGTAAACTGTTCGCGTTACTCATCATGCCACAGGACGGAGATATCCCTCATCCCCGGCCCTTCTCCCGCGAGGAGAAGGGAGATTCGACGCGCGATCGCGTTGAGACGCGTTCGCACGAGAAGAAGAATTCGCGCGGGCCGCTCGCGGTCACCGTAGCACAACTGCCCGAATTTGACGAGATCGTCGACGTGCGCTCCGAAGGCGAGTACGGTGAAGATCACATTCCCGGCGCGATCAATTGTCCGGTGCTCGACAACCGCGAGCGCGCGCTCGTGGGCACCGTCTACAAGCAGAGCTCTTCCTTCGACGCGAAGAAAATCGGCGCCGCCCTGGTGAGCGCGAACATCGCGCGTCATCTGCGCGAGCGCTTCCAGGACAGGCCTCGCGAGTGGCGCCCGCTCGTCTACTGCTGGCGCGGCGGCGGGCGCAGCGACGCCTTCGCGCACGTCCTGACGCAGGTCGGCTGGCGCGCGGGACGGCTCGCGGGCGGTTACAAGGCTTATCGCCGGGTGGTGGTGGCGGAGCTCGAGACGCTGCCGCCGGGCTTCAAGTGGCGCGTTCTGTGCGGCCTCACCGGCACGGGAAAAAGCAGGCTGCTGCGCGAGCTCGGCGAGGCCGGGGCGCAGGTGCTCGACCTCGAAGCCCTCGCCGCGCACCGCGGCTCGGTTCTCGGCAACATGCCCGACGAGCCGCAGCCGAGCCAGAAGATGTTCGACAGTCTCGTATGGAACGAGTTGAGCGGCTTCGACGCGCGCCGCCCCGTCTTCGTCGAAGGCGAGAGCAGGAAGATCGGCAAGCTGCGCGTAGCCGACGCGCTCATCGACGCCATGTGGGCAAGCGAGTGCGTCGTCCTCGACGCGCCGATACCGGTGCGCGCCGCGCTGCTGAAAGACGAATACGCGCACTACATTTCCGAGCCCGAAACGCTGGCGGCGCAGCTCGAGTGCCTCGCTACCCTCCACGGCAGGGAAACGATACGCGACTGGCAGCAGATGGCTCGCGAGCGGCAGTGGGACACGCTGGTCGAAGCGCTTCTCGTGCGCCATTACGATCCCGCGTACAGCCGCTCGACGCTCAAGCATTACCCTGCGCTCGAGCGCGCACCCCATCACACGCTTTCGGATGCAACCCCGGCGGCGTTTCAGCGCCTGGCGCGCATCGTGCTCGAGGCCGAGGACGCGCGGGTGCCGTGAGCCTTGCATGCGCCGCGAGTTTCGTTCAACATAGGTTCCAAGCAATGTCAGATCAACCTGCGCCCGACTTCGAGCTTCCCGCCACGGGAGGGACGAACTTCCGCCTCGCGGACGCCAGAGGACGAAACCTCGTTCTCTACTTCTATCCGAAAGACAACACCCCCGGCTGCACGACCGAAGGCCAGCAGTTTCGCGATCTTCATCCCGAATTCGCGAGCCACGGCTGCGACGTCTACGGCATCTCGCGAGACAGCCTGAAGTCGCACGAGAGCTTCAGGACCAAGATGGGTTTCCCGTTCCATCTGCTGTCGGACGCCGAGGAAACCGCCTGCAAGCTCTTCGACGTGATCCGGATGAAGAATATGTACGGCAAGAAAGTGCGCGGCATCGAGCGCAGCACTTTCGTCATCGACGGCGAAGGCATCGTGCGCCGCGAGTGGCGGGGCGTTAAAGTCCCGGGACATGTGCAGGAGGTGCTCGAATTCGTAAAGACTCTGGGAGGTCCATGATCCAGCGCAAGCCCGCCTCGAACGTAGCCCGTTTCCCCTCCGCCTCCGCCAAGCTCTTCGTGCTCGATACCAACGTGCTGATGCACGATCCCACCTGCCTTTTCCGCTTCGAGGAACACGACATCTACATTCCGATGGCGATCCTCGAGGAGCTCGACAACAACAAGAAAGGGATGTCCGAAGTAGCCCGCAACGCCCGTCAGGCGAGCCGCTACCTCGACGAGCTGGTGAGCGGGGCCGAAGCGAGCATCGCCGATGGCATACCGCTCGAGCGCCACGGCGACAAGAACGCGGCAGGCAAGCTCTTTCTGCAGACCGAGGCGATCACGAGCGCCCTGCCCCCCAGCCTCCCGACCGGCACCGGCAAGGCCGACAACCAGATCATCGGCGTGGTGATGCACCTCGCGCGGGCGCACTCCAAGCGCGACGTCATACTGGTGTCGAAAGACATCAACATGCGCATCAAGGCGCGCGCGGTCGGGCTCGCGGCCGAGGACTACTTCAACGACAAGGTCCTCGAAGACACCGACCTCCTCTACAGCGGCGTGCGCCAGCTTCCGGCGGATTTCTGGGACCGGCACGGCAAAGACATGGAGTCCTGGCAGCAGGGCGGCCACACCTACTACCGAGTGCGCGGGCCGCTATCGTCGGGCTTCATCGTGAACGAGTTCGTGTGGCTCGAAGACGAGAAGCCTTTCCACGCGCAGGTGAAGGAAGTGAGCGGCAAGACCGCGGTGCTGCAGACGCTCAAGGATTACGCGCACCAGCGCAACAACGTGTGGGGCGTGACCGCGCGCAATCGCGAACAGAATTTTGCCCTCAACGCGCTCATGAATGCCGACATCGATTTCGTGACGCTCCTCGGGCAGGCGGGTACGGGCAAGACGCTGCTTACCCTCGCCGCCGGGCTCATGCAGACGCTGGAGCACAAGACCTACTCGGAAATCATCATGACGCGCGTCACCGTGCCGGTCGGCGAGGACATCGGCTTTCTTCCCGGGACCGAGGAGGAAAAGATGAACCCCTGGATGGGCGCGCTCGAGGACAATCTCGACGTGCTCAACAAGACCGACGACGAGGCGGGCGAATGGGGGCGCGCCGCGACGCGCGACCTGATCCGCTCGCGGATCAAGGTGAAGTCGCTCAACTTCATGCGCGGGCGCACGTTCATCAACAAATTCCTGATCATCGACGAAGCGCAGAACCTGACGCCCAAGCAGATGAAGACGCTGATCACGCGCGCGGGACCCGGGACGAAAGTGGTGTGTCTGGGCAATATTGCACAGATCGACACGCCGTATCTGACCGAGGGCAGCTCGGGGCTTACCTACGTCGTCGACCGCATGAAAGGCTGGTCCCACACCGGCCACGTCACCCTCCTGCGCGGCGAGCGCTCGCGCCTCGCCGACTACGCCGCCGAAGCCCTGTAAGGCTGTAGAAAGAAACGCGGGAGACAATGCGGTCATCAGTATCACGTGTTTCCTCCTCGCGGGGCAGCAGTCTAACCCCGCACTCGCCCGGCCCCGGCCGGGCTTTTTCTTGGCTGCGCGCGCGATAAACCTCCTTTCCTTCGGCCGTCTATCGACTGCTGACGCTTCGATCATAATGAGCGCCGGAGTAGAGCCACCGCGCCGCGAGCGCCAACGCCGCGAGCATATAAACGGTTCCGCCCGGTATCCACATGATGAGCCCGCCGAGCTGCTGGTCCTCGAGCGGCGTGAGCCCCCACCGCGCGATATCCGCCGCATCGGCGGGATACCACCGCCGCGCTGAGAACGTGAGGAGCACGCCGAGCGCACCGGTATGCAGCATGGTGACGAAAAGCCACAGGATCGAAGTCCCGACGGCGCTGTCGCGCGGCTGAAGCACCGCGTTCCAGAAAAGAAGTGCGGTGAAGAGAAAGGCTGAATGCTGGACCGCGTGCACGCCTACGCTCTCCTCAGCGGCGGCGAAGAGCGGCGGCGCGTGCCAGATCCACAACGCCCCCGCGTGCAGGATGGTCGCCGCGAGCGGCGCGCTCAATCCTCGCCAGGCGGCGCGAAAGGCGTGCCATCGCAACGGCTTCGAAACCGCCGGTCGCCACGCTGGCGGCAGTGCCCAC
>CAZULX010000150.1:0-4718 GCA_964621335.1 uncultured Streptomycetaceae bacterium | reverse complement strand
ACGGCGTGCAGTTCGCAAAGAAGCTCGGGCGCCAATCGCTCGTGGGTGACGCCGCCTCGCAGGTCTTCAACCAGATGGTCGAAGTCGGGATGGGGGAGGCGAACGACAGCGAAGTGATCGACGCTTTGCGCGCTATCGCGCTGCGCGCGCGCCGGTAAACGCCTCAGAGGGAAACCCATGGTTTCCCTCCGAGACCTCCTTTCCTTCGGCTTGCTGACGCTCGCTTCGATGCCTCAGTCGACGTGGAGTGCGTCAGACGTACCGGCCGAACTCAGGCTATTTGCAGGGCCTTCTTGAGATCCACCACCACCTGCGGCTGCGAACGCGTGCGCCACTTCTTGCGGTTGCCGATCGCCTCGTTCTCGATTTCCGGCTTGACCTTCATCGCGGCGAAAACCGGTCCCGGTTTCCCGAGGATGTCCGGCAGCGCTTTTGCGAACGCGTCGAGCTCGTTGAACGCGAAAGCCCGCGGATAACCCGCCGCGAGCGCCATCTGGTCGTACTTCACGTTCTGGGCATTCGGCACCGGCTGCCCGCCGGTCGTCGCGTAGCACTCGTTGTCGAGCATGAAGTGATAGAAATTCGCGGGCTTCTGCTCGGCTACGGTCATCAGCACGCCGAGGCTCATCTGGAGATCGCCCTCGGAATCGAACAGCACGATCCTGCGGTGCGGCAGCGCCATCGCCAGACCGAAGGCGAATCCGCAATGGCCACCCATCGCCGGGTCGCCGAGCGGAATGTCGAGCGGGGTATCGCTGATGTTGATCCAGTGTTTGCCGCCGCGGCCCGAGACGACGATGGCGTCGCCGCGGTGCTTGGCGAATATCTTGAGCATGTCTGCGGTATTGAACATGTCCTGCTCCTTACTTGCTCACGAACCCGTGATACTCGTCGCCGACGAGGATCGCCACCGGGCGCTTGGTCTTCTCGGCTTCCTTGAACGCGATGTCGATGCGTGACGCGTCGGCGTCGTTCTCCACCAGGTAGTAATTGATGTTGAACGCATTCAGGAAGCGCTCGGTGTAGACCGCAGCGGTGTCGGTCGTCACGCCGTGGCGCGTCCAGCCGCGCAGTCCCACCATCAGCACCACCGGGACTTCCATCCCGAGGAGCCAGCCGCGGATCGAGTCGCCGGATTCCATGAGACCGGTGTTCTGGATCAGGATGAGCGGCTTCTTGCCGCCGGCGTAAAGACCCGACGCGATCGATGCCGCGGTGCCTTCGCGAGGCACTGCGACGAGCGTCAGCGAAGGCTCGGCTTTCATCAGCAGATAAAGCCAGTTCGTCTCGCTGTCGGGCAGCCACACGACGTGCGTGACGCCGTGCTGCTTCATCTGCGCGAGCACCGTCTCGGGGCTCAGGTGCTGCGTGCTGTTGCTGGTGACCGTATCGTTCATCTCATCCTCCCTCCAGGCTGGTGCGGTAGCATCCTTCATTTCCGCGGTCGATTCAACATCGCCCGCATCCGGCGGATACAATCGGCCGGCTGGCGTTCGCCATCTGGACCGGACACCCCCATGACTTACTCGATCATCGCGCGCTGCCCCCGCACGGGGCGGCTCGGCATCGCCGCCGCGAGCTACACCCTGGCGATCGGCGCGTATACCGACGGCGCCACGCGACCGAACGTCGGCGTCACCCTGACGCAGGGGGCGCCGCTCCCGCGCAACAACCGGCTTGCGATCCATTCTCTGGCGCAGGGGTGCACGCCGCGCCGCGCGCTCGCCGCGCTCGAGCAGAACGACGAGCACTTCGACTATCGCCAGATCGCGATCGTCGACCGCGAGGGCGCGGCGGTCGCACACACGGGCGCTCACGTGCGAAAAGCGAGCGGCCAGCGCATCGGCAGCGGCTTCGTCGCGATCGGCAACATGCTCGCGAGCGAGAAGGTGCTCGATGCGATGGTGGCGCGATTCGAAAGCGACACCGGGAGCGAATTCGACGACCGGCTGCTCTCGGCCCTCGAAGCCGGACGCGACGCTGGCGGGCTGAAAGGAAGCACGGGCGCGCTGCCAGAGCGCTCGGTGGCCGTGGTGGTGTGGCACAACCAGGATTACTCCGAGATCGACCTGCGAGTCGATTTCCACGACGGCGCGATCGCCGACCTGCGGCGCATGTACGCCGACTACAAGCCCACGGCCGAATACTACGAGGAGCGCGCCCGCCATCCGCGCAATGCGATCCCGGCGATGGAGTTCGCGGACATGCTGAAGAAGAAGCAGAAGGGGGCGTCATGACCTACTCGATCATCGCGCGCTGTCCGCGCACCGGCCGCTTCGGCGTGGGCACGACCACGTTCTCGCTCGCGTGCGGGCGCCGCAACGAAAGCCTGCGTCCGAACGTCGGCATCAGCAAATCGCAGGCGTTCTACCTGAGGCGCGTCGATCCGTTCGCGCTCAACCTGCTCGTGCAGGGCCACACGCCCGCGCACATCGCGAAGCTGCTGGAGGACGACGATCCCGATTACGAATACCGCCAGTTCGGCATCATCGATCGCGAAAGCAACGTGTACGCGCACACGGGGCCGAAGATCGGCCAGTGGGCCGGCCACCAGGCGGGGCCTTCTTACGCGGCGTACGGCAACGGCCTCGCGGGACCGGAGACGGTCGAAGGCATCGTCGCGGGATTCATGTCCGACCCCGACGCGCCGCTGGAAGAGAGGCTGATGCGCGGCATCGAAGGCGGGCGCGACGCCGGCGGCCAGCGCTTCAAAGGCATGCACAGGCCCGAGCGCTCGGCGTGGCTGCGCGTCGTCGACCGGCTCGACTGGCCGCAGATCGATCTGCGCGTCGACATGCACGACAGGACCGTCGCCGAGCTGCGGCGCATCTTCGAAGCGTTCAGACGCTACGACGCGTATTACCAGGAGCTGTCGCGCAACCCGCAGAACGCGAAGCCGGAGGAGGAAGTCACATGCGAATCCTGAGCGCAGTCTGCGTCGCGCTGCTCTGCGCGGCCAGCGGAGGCGGCTATGCGCAATCGTATCCCGCGCGCGCCATCCGCCTCGTCGTCGCCGTCGCCCCCGGCGGTGGCACCGACATCATTTCGCGCCTCGTCGCCACGCGGCTCATCGAAAGCCTCGGCCAGAACGTCATCGTCGACAACCGCGGCGGCGGCAACTTCATCATCGGCACCAGCATCGCCGCCAACGCCAACCCCGACGGCTACACGCTGCTCATGGCGACGAACGCCTCGCACGCGATCAACCCCGGACTCTTCCGCAACCTGCCATACGACCCGATCAAGGATTTCACGCCGATCGTCGCGGTCGCCTACGTGCCGACGGTGCTGGTCGTGGCGCCGGCATTTCCGGCGAAGAGCGTTCAGGACTTCATCGCGCACGCCAAGGCGCAGGGCGGCAAGCTTACGCACGGATCTTCAGGCACGGGCGGCACGGGACACCTCACCGCGGAGCTCTTCAAGACCGCGACGGGCATACGCGCGATCCACGTCCCCTACAAGAGCGACGGGCCGGCGCTCATCGATCTCCTCGGCGGCCAGATCTCCTTCATGTTCCCGAACATGCCCGGGGCCGTGCCGTACGTGAAGGCCGGACGGCTGCGCGCGCTCGCGATCACATCGGCGAAGCGTTCGCCGGCTCTGCCCGGAGCGCCAACGCTGAACGAATCGGGCATCAAGCTCGAAGTCACCGGCTGGTATTGCCTGATGGGGCCGGCCGGAGTCCCGCAACCGGTCGTGACGCGGCTCAACGCGGAAGTGAACCGCATCCTGACTCAGCCCGATTTCATCGAGCGATTGAGCGATCTCGGTGCGACGGTGCTGGGCGGCTCGCCGGAACAGGTCACGGCGCTGATCCGGTCGGACATGGCGAAGTACGCGAAGGCGATCAAGGATTCGGGGGCGAAGGCGAATTGAATTCGGAATTTAATCCGGGTCAGAGCAACATTTACGACACTGAGTCTGAGATGGCGATTAAGTGACTCCGACCCGGTTTAAGTCACGCAAACATCATCTGCCCGCCGTTCACGTGGATCGTCTGTCCGGTGATGAAGCCGCCGCCGGGCCCGCACAGGAAACGCACCGCGGAGGCGATCTCCTCCGATTCGCCCCAGCGGCCGAGCGGGATGGTGCCTTTGGCTTCCACCCGCGGCGTGCGGTGCGCCGGCCTCGACGTATTGATGTTGCCCGGCGATACGCAGTTCACGCGGATGCCGTCCGCCGCGAGCTCCTTGGCAAGCGCGCGAGTGAGCCCCACTAGACCGTTCTTGGCGGTCGAGTTGTGCGACTTCCTGACCGAGCCCAGCAGCGCGCCGTCGCCGGCGAGTGTCACGATGCTGCCGCCGCCGGATGCGATCATCGACGGCAGACACGCCTTGATGCAGTGAAAGGAGCCGTCGAGCGAGATCGACATCACGGTGCGCCACTGTTCGAAAGTCATGTCCTTGAAAGGCACCTCGCGGCGTATGGACGCGTTGAGCACGAGGATGTCGATGTGTTCGAAACGTTCGATGACCGCAGCGCCCATTGCTTTCACCGCGCCCGCGTCCGCGATGTCGGCCATGTAAACCTCCGCCGCGCCGCCCCCTTCGCGGATCGCTTTCACGACAGCGTCGGCATCCTCGCGTGAGTTCTGCGTGTTGACCGCGACCGACGCGCCGCCGGCGGCGAGCGCGAGCGAAATCGCTCTTCCGATGTTCTTCGCGCCGCCGGTGACGAGCGCGACCTTGCCGGTGAGCTCGGTGCCTTCCGCGGGCAGG
>CAZULX010000149.1:0-16371 GCA_964621335.1 uncultured Streptomycetaceae bacterium | reverse complement strand
TGATCGAAGCGGTTCATGCTTCACTCCAACGTCGCCCGCGTCCGAAGTGCCGCTCGCGCTGCGCTCAGGACGAACGGCCAGTTATAAATCGTCAAGACGTGGGCCACGGGACGGTTGCGGCGGCAGAGCCGATCCGCCGCGCCTTGTGCCGCAAGCATGTCCGTCAAGCGCGAAACCCGGTTCGCGGCGGCCAGTCAACACACGACAGGCCGCACACGAACCGCGCGCTCGCCGGACTGCGGCACAAGTCGGCGCGCGCCGGCTCGGCTCTGCCGCCGCCGGGCGTTCCCAAGCTTTGGAAGAACCCGTTGCTACCGCACAAACGCGTGGTGGAGGTGATTCGGCGAGCCGATTTGTGCCGCAGTCATTGGAGCGGGCGCTTAGTGTGCGGGTAGTCGTGGGGAGTAACGGGCGCGCAAGCCAGCACTCCCGAGTAAGTACTCACTTCAGACCCCCTGAGCCCCGTCGGCGGGTCATTCGTCCCACTTCTGAGCGTACTTAAGGTGAAACTTTAAGTACAGCGCTTAGCTCCTTGCTTGCGCGGTCCTATTTTTAGAAATGCTGCGCCGCCTCAAAAACGTCTGAGGACCGTCCGGTAAGTCTTTGTCGTTAAACCAAAAAAAGGCTCGAAAGCGCTTGACCCTCGCGAACGATTTCAATATAGTGGGACGAAGTGGTAGAAAGTGGGAGAAAGCGCCGTTTCCAAATCGGGAGGAGGCGCCGCCGGGTCCCACGGGTGAGGGAGCTCGTGTTCCGCGGCATTTCACAATTAAATCTGGATGTTAAGGGCAGGCTCGCGGTCCCCTCCCGGCATCGCGACGCGCTCCAGGAGCGATGTGCGGGCCACCTGGTCATCACCGCGGACGCCGACCGCTGCCTCCTCGTCTATCCGCTCCCGGACTGGGAGCTGATCCAGCAGAAGCTCCAGGCCCTCTCCAACCTCGATCCGCGCGTGCGCGAGCTGCAGCGGCGGCTGATCGGCTTCGCGGTCGATGTCGACATGGACGGCGCGGGCCGGGTGCTCATCTCGCCCGCGCTCCGCGAGTACGCGCAACTCGACAAAGCGGTGGTCCTCGTCGGGCAAGGCAAGAAGTTCGAGCTTTGGAACAAGGACAACTGGGACCAGATGATCTCCGGCGCCGGGAAGTTCGGTGCGGGCGGCCTGCCCTCGGAGCTCGAAGGCTTCTCGCTGTGAGCGGACACGCTCCGGTCCTCCTTCACGAAGCGGTAGAAAACCTCAACGTGCGCAGCTCCGGCACCTACGTCGACTGCACGTTCGGCCGGGGAGGCCACAGCCGGCTCATTCTGTCGCGGCTCGGACCCGACGGCCGCCTGATCGCCCTCGACCGCGACCCGGAAGCCGTGCGCGCGGCCGCGGAGATCGACGATGGGCGCTTCGCCATCATCCACGGCGCATTCAGCCGCGTCGCGGAGCTGCTCGCGGCCGCGGGCGTCACGCGCGCTCACGGCGTGCTCCTCGATCTGGGCGTGTCCTCGCCTCAGCTCGAGGAGGCCGCGCGCGGCTTCAGCTTCAGGCACGACGCGCCGCTCGACATGCGCATGGACGTAACGCGAGGAGCGACCGCCGCCGAATGGCTCGCGGTCGCGACCGAATCCGAGATCCGGGAGGTCATCAGGGACTATGGCGAAGAACGGTTTGCTAAATCGATTGCAGCAGCGATTGTTGCGGCTCGAGCGCGAGGGACTCTCGGCACCACACGCGAGCTTGCCGCGCTCGTGGCAGAAGCCGTTCCCACGCGTGAGCCACGCCAGGATCCGGCGACGCGTACGTTTCAAGCTTTACGGATTCACGTCAATCAGGAGCTCGAGGAGCTATCGGTAGCGCTGCCGCAGTGCGTCGAGCTGCTCGAGCCCGGCGGCAGGCTCGTCGTCATCAGCTTCCACTCGCTGGAGGACCGCATCGTCAAGCGCTTCTTCCGCGAGCACTCGCGCGCCGACACCCTGCCGCCGCGGCTCGCGGTGCGCGCACGCGACCTGCCGCATCCCAAGCTTAAGCTTGTCGGCAAGGCGCGCAGGCCTGTCGCTGCCGAGATCGCCATGAACCCGCGCGCGCGCAGCGCCATCATGCGGGTCGCCGAGCGGGCCGCTTTCACATGACCAAGGCGAACCTCCTCCTGCTGTGCCTCCTCATCACGTGCGCGCTCGCGCTCGTTACCGCGCAACACCAGGCGCGCAAGCTCTACGTCGAGCTCCAGAAGGAGCAGGAGCTCGCGAAGCACTTCGAGATCGAATGGGGGCAGCTCCAGCTCGAGCAAAGCACGTGGGCGACGCATGCGCGTATCGAGAAGATCGCCGCGCGCGAGCTCGGCATGCGCGTGCCGCCGCCCTCCCGCGTGCAGGTCGTCGCGCCGACCCCCATCGAGGCCGCCCAGTGAACGCAGCGGCGTCCCCCGCGCTCGCGCTCAAGTTCCAGACATGGCGCTCGCGCCTGCTGCTGATCGGCCTCATCGCATGGTTCATCGCGCTCGGCGCGCGCGCTTTCTACTTACAGGGGCTGCACAACGATTTCCTGCAGGCGAAAGGTGAGTCGCGCTATTCGCGCGTGATCTCGCTTTCGGCCACTCGCGGGATGATCGTCGATCGCCAGAACGAGCCGCTCGCGATCTCCACGCCGGTCGAGTCGGTGGCGGCGAGCCCGGCCGACATCGATATCTCCACTGAAGACAGGGCGAAGCTCGCCAGGCTCCTCGAGATGGAGGTCGGCGAGCTGAAGCGTCGGCTCTCGGACACCAAGCGGGAGTTCGTGTACCTGAAGCGCCAGCTTCCACCCGAGCAGGCCGCGAAAGTGGTCGAGTTGAACGTGCCCGGTCTCTTTCTCCAGCGCGAGTACCGCCGCTACTACCCGGCCGGGGAAGTGACCGCGCACCTGATCGGCTTCACCGACATCGACGACAAGGGTCAGGAAGCGGTCGAGCTCGCGTTCGAGTCCATCCTCGCCGGAAAACCCGGCACCCGGCGCGTCATCAAGGATCGCCGCGGCCACATCGTCGAGGACATCGAAAGCATCCGCCATCCGCAGCACGGAGCGAAGCTCGCGCTCTCGATCGACACGCGCATACAGTACCTCGCTTTCCGCGAGCTGAAGAGAGCCGTCGCCGCGCATCGCGCGACAGCGGGCGGGATCGTGGTGCTCGACGCGAAGTCCGGCGAGGTGCTCGCGATGGCGAACTTGCCGTCGTACAACCCCAACAACCGCGGCAAGCTCGATCCGCGCCGCACGCGCAACCGCACCGTCACCGATCTGTTCGAGCCGGGCTCGACGCTGAAGCCTTTCACCGCCGCAGTCGCGCTCGAAGCGGGCAGGTTCAGGTCCGATTCGATCATCCAGACCGCGCCGGGCGCGTTCACGATCGGCAACCGCACCATCCACGACGCGCATCCGCAGGGCGCGCTGACGGTCTCGCAGGTGATCCAGAAATCCTCGAACATCGGCGCGGCGAAGATCGCCCTCGCGCTGCCGGCAGAGGCGATGTGGAGCTTTTTCAAGCAGGCGGGCTTCGGTGCGCAGCCGCAATCAGGCTTTCCGGGAGAAGTCTCCGGCGTGCTGCGCGGCCACGCCACGTGGAAGCCGATCGAACAGGCGACGATGTCGTACGGCCACGGCATCTCGGTCTCGCTCCTCCAGCTCGCTCGCGCCTATTCCATTTTTGCGACCGACGGCGAGATGGTTCCGCTGACGCTGGTGAAGCGCGAATCCCCGCCCGAGACGAGCCGCGTGCTGAAGGTGGAGACCGCGCGCTCGGTGCGCACGATGCTCGAGCTCGCCGTCCAGCCCGGCGGCACTGCGCCGCGGGCGCAGATCGCCGGCTACCGCGTCGGCGGCAAGACCGGCACCGCGCACAAGCTCGAAGGCCGTCGTTACATCAACAAGTACATCTCGTCTTTCGTCGGCTTCGCGCCGGTGTCGAATCCGCGGCTGATCGTCGCGGTGATGATCGACGAGCCCGCTGCTGGCCAGCACTACGGCGGTACGGTCGCCGCGCCGGTTTTCAACCTGGTGATGGCAGGGGCCCTGCGGCTACTCGCCGTCCCGCTCGATGCGCCGGTCGACAACGTGGTGCTGCCTCCGCCCAGCGCCGAGATCAGGGAGGAAGTGTGACTTCCGCCAGGATCGAGGATCGAGGATCGCGGGTGGCGAAAATCCCGCTCGCCGCGGCGGGGGACATCGACTGGCCGGTCCTGAGAGCGCTGAAGATGACGCGGCTCACGAGCGACAGCAGATCCGTCGCCGCCGGCGATACGTTCGTCGCCTACCCGGGTGAGACGCGCGACGGACGCGAGTTCATACCGGACGCGATCGCGCGCGGGGCAGGCAGCGTGCTGTGGGAACGGCGCGGCTACGGCTGGCGACCCGAATGGCAGGCGAAGAACGTCGGCATCGCGCACCTGCGGCGGCACGCCGGGGAAATCGCGAGTGTCGTATACGGCCGGCCGAGCGCGCGCCTGTGGATGGTCGGGGTGACCGGGACCAACGGCAAGACCTCGTGCAGCCACTGGATCGCGCAGGCGCTCAGGCGCCTCGACACGAAGTGCGGCGTGGTGGGGACGCTGGGCAGCGGCTTTCCGGGCAAGCTCGAGCCGCTCGAGAACACGACGCCCGATGCGGTGTGGCTGCAGGGGCGATTACGCGATTTCGTGCGGCAGAAAGCGTCGGCGGTCGCGATGGAAGTGTCATCGCACGGCCTGGCTCAGGATCGCGTGGGCGGTGTCGAGTTCGACGTGGCGCTCCTCACCAACCTCACGCGCGACCACCTCGACTATCACGGCACGATGAGGAGCTACCGCAACGCAAAAGCGCGCCTTTTCCGCCTGCCCGGCCTGAAGTCGGCGGTGCTCAATCTGGACGATCGCTTCGGCGCGGACCTCGTCGGCCAGGTGTCGCGCGGCGTCTCGGTGCTCGGCTACGGCTTCGAACGCACGCTGCCCCAGGCGCTGCGCGGGCGCCGTATCCCGCGCCTGATCGGCCGCGATCTGCACATGACCCCCGACGGCCTCGCTTTCGAAGTCGCCACGCCGTGGGGCGAGGTGGAAATCGAGAGCCCGCTCGTCGGACGCTTCAACGCGGCGAACCTGCTCGCGACGCTCGGCGTGCTGCTCGCGAGCGACTGCGCGCTCGACGCGGCGGCCGCCGCGCTCTCCAAAGTCAGGGCCGTCCCGGGCCGCACCGAGCGCTACGGCGGCGGCCGCAAGCCGCTCGTCGTCGTCGATTACGCGCACACCCCGGACGCGCTCGAAAACGTGCTGCGCGCGATGCGCGAGCTCATGAGCGTGCGCCGGCAGGCCGACGGCGCCCGCCGGGAAGCGAAGCTCGTGTGCGTCTTCGGCTGCGGCGGCGACCGCGACCGGGGAAAACGCCCGCTCATGGGGCGCATCGCGACGCGGCTGGCGGACGAAGTGATCGTGACGAGCGACAATCCGCGCACCGAGGACCCGCACACGATCATCACGGACATCCTCGAAGGCATCACCGCGCAATGCGCGATTGCCCCCGACCGCTCGCAGGCGATACGCGCGGCGATCGCGAGCGCGCGCGCCGGCGACATCGTGCTCGTCGCAGGCAAAGGTCACGAGCGCTACCAGGACATCGGCGGCGTGAAACACCCTTACAGCGATGCGGCCGTCGTGCGCACGGCGCTCTCGGAGCGCGCGCCATGATGAGCCTGCGCGAAGCGGCAACAGTGCTCGGCGCGAAGCCGGTCGGCGACAACGAGATCTTCACCGGCGTCAGCACCGACACGCGGACACTCGCGCCGGGCGACCTTTTCGTCGCACTGCGCGGAGAGCGCTTCGACGGGCACGCTTTTCTCGCACAGGCGCGCGCGGCGGGGGCCGTCGCCGCAATGGTCGACGCGCGCGCCAGCGCAGTGGACATCATGCCCACCCTGACGGTCGACGATACGCGCCTCGCGCTCGGCCGGCTCGCGGCCGACTGGCGGCGCCGCTTCACGCTGCCGCTCCTCGCGCTCACCGGCAGCAGCGGCAAGACCACCGTCAAGGAAATGGTCGCGGCGATCCTCCGCGCGGCGCTCACCGGGGCTGCGGCCACGAACGAAGCCGAGGTCCTCGCAACGCAAGGCAACCTGAACAACGATATCGGCATGCCGCTCACGCTGCTCGGCATACGCCCCGCTCATCGTTACGCGGTCATCGAAATGGGGATGAACCACGCGGGCGAGATCGGCTATCTCTCGAAAATTGCGGCGCCCGACGTCGCGCTCATCACCAACGCAGGCACCGCGCACATCGAATACCTGGGCTCGATCGAGGCGATCGCGCGCGCGAAAGGGGAGATCTTCGAAGGCCTGAAAAACGAAGGCACTGCCGTGATCAACGCCGACGAGCCTTTTGCGGAGCTGTGGCGCGAGCTCGCGGGCGACCGGCACCGCGTCGAGTTCGGGCTCGAGCAGAAAGCCCCCGTGAGCGCGACTTACCGCCACCGCGGGTTGGCGAGCGATCTCGTCATCAGAACGCCCACGGGCGCGGCCAAAGCGGCGCTGCGCGCGCCTGGCGTGCACAACGTGCGCAACGCGCTCGCGGCCGCGGCGGCTGGGGTCGCCCTCGACGTGCCGCTGCCCGCGATCGCCGCGGGGCTCGAGCGGTATTCGGGAATCAAGGGCCGGCTGCAGGCGAAGGCCGCGCGCCGCAACGCGACCGTGATCGACGACACCTACAACGCGAATCCGGAATCGATGCGCGCCGCGATCGCGGTGCTCGCGCAAAGCCCCGGCACGAAGCTCCTCGTGCTCGGCGACATGGGCGAGCTCGGCCCCCGCGCCGGCGAGCTGCACGCGGAGATCGGAAAATTCGCAAAGGAGGCCGGCATCGAGCGCCTGCTCACGCTGGGCGAGCATTCGGCCGAAACCGCGCGCGCATTCGGCAGCGGCGCGCGTCATTACACGCGCCTCGAGGATCTCGTCGCCGAGGTCGAAAGCGCGCTCGCCGCCGACGTGACCGTGCTCGTGAAAGGCTCGAGGTTCATGAAGATGGAGCGCATCGTCGAGGCGCTGGTCGCCGATGGAGCGTCCACGTGCTGCTAGAGCTTGCCCAATGGCTGGGCAAGGACATCAGGGCGTTCAACGTTTTCACGTACATCACGCTGCGTGCGGTGCTCGCGTGCCTTACCGCGCTGGTGCTGTCCTTCATCGTCGGACCGACGATGATCCGCAAGCTGACCGCGTACAAGATCGGGCAGTCGGTGCGCTCCGACGGCCCCGTGAGCCATCTCACCAAGGCCGGCACCCCGACCATGGGCGGAGCGCTCATCCTGGTCTCGGTGGTCGTGACGACTTTACTGTGGAGCGACCTCTCGAACCGTTTCGTGTGGGTGGTGCTCGTCGTCACGATCGCGTTCGGCGGGATCGGCTGGATCGACGATTACCGCAAGGTGGTTCACCGCAACCCGAAAGGCCTCTCGGCCAAAGTGAAGTTCTTCTGGCAGTCGGTGTTCGGCGTCGCGGCGGCGTGTTTCATCGCGTTCTCGACGAACCTGCCTGCGCAGACCGAGTTCATCGTGCCGTTTTTCAAGCAGATCACCTATCCGCTCGGCTGGGTCGGATTCGTCGTCATGACCTACTTCGTGATCGTCGGCACGAGCAACGCGGTGAACCTGACCGACGGGCTCGACGGTCTGGCGATCATGCCGACCGTGATGATCGGCAGCGCGCTCGGCGTCTTCGCCTATGTCGCCGGGCACGCGGTGTTCGCGAAATACCTCGGATTTCCCTACATCCCCGGCGCAGGCGAGCTCACCGTCATCTGCGGCGCCCTCGCGGGAGCGGGGCTCGCTTTCCTCTGGTTCAACGCGTACCCCGCCGAAGTGTTTATGGGCGACGTCGGCGCGCTTGCTCTGGGCGCGGCGCTCGGCACGATGGCGGTGATCGTGCGCCAGGAAATCGTGCTTTTCATCATGGGCGGCGTGTTCGTGGTCGAGACGCTGTCGGTGATGCTGCAGGTGGCGTCTTTCAAGCTGACCGGCAAGCGGATCTTCCGAATGGCGCCGCTCCATCACCACTACGAGCTCAAGGGCTGGAAGGAAAATCAGGTCGTGGTGCGCTTCTGGATCATCTCGATGATGTTGGTACTCATCGGGCTCTCGACACTCAAATTACGGTGAACATGAGCGCGCACCACGAGTTGATTTCGGCGGAGGCTAACTTGCGGAGCAAGTTAAGCGCGAACGTTTTTTGTTCGCGCGGCCGTAGCCACAGTCAACTAGTGCGGTTTTGGATCATCTCGATGATGCTGGTGCTCATCGGTCTGTAGACGCTCAAGCTGCGGTGAACGCGAAACGGTGAACGGTGCGGTGGGAAAACAGAAAGGTGCTCGTGCTCGGGCTCGGTGATACCGGACTCTCGATGGCCCGCTGGCTCGCGCGGCACGGTGCGCGGGTGAGCGTCGCCGATACGCGCGACGAGCCGCCCGGCGCACGCGCGCTGCACGACGAGCACCCGCAGGTCGTCGTGGAGACCGGCACGTACCGCGCGGCGTCTTTCGACGCCGCGGACGCGATCGCGATCAGCCCGGGCGTCGACCGCCGCGGGCCGCTCGTGTCGCAGGCGCTGCGACGCGGCGTCCCCGTGGCCGGCGATATCGAACTTTTCGCGCAGGCGCTGCCGGAGGTCGCGGGCGCGCGCGGCGGCGCGAGGCCGAAAATCCTCGCCGTCACCGGCTCCAACGGCAAGAGCACCGTGACCGCGATGGCCGGCGCGGCGTGCCGCGCGGCGGGGTGCGAGACCCTGGTCGCGGGAAATATCGGCGTACCGGTGCTGGATGCTCTGGCAGAGATCGAGAGCGGCGCCGCGCTGCCCGAAGTCGTGGTCCTCGAGCTTTCCAGCTTCCAGCTCGAGAGCACCTCGAGCCTCGCTGCGGACGCCGCCGCGGTCCTCAACGTCACCGAAGACTATCTCGACCGCTACGACACCATGGCCGATTACGCCGCCGCCAAAGCGCGGATTTTCCAGGGCGCGCGCGTGCAGGTCGTGAATCGCATGGACGCGTGCAGCGTGCGCATGGCCGGCGCGTCCGGCGACGTGGTGAGCTTCGGGCTCGACGCGCCGCCGCGCGAGCGCGATTGGGGCCTCATCGAGCTCGCGGCGCTCGCGCGCGGCGGGGCTTCGCTCATGCCGGTCGCCGAGCTGCCGGTCGCGGGGCTGCACAATGCCGCCAACGCGCTCGCTGCACTCGCGCTCGGCGAGGCGATCGGCCTCGACACCGGCCCTATGCTGGAGGGTCTGCGCGGCTTCCGCGGGCTTCCCCATCGTCTGGAAAAAGTCGCCGGGATCGGCGGCATCACCTTTTTCAACGACTCGAAAGGCACAAACGTCGGCGCGACCGTCGCGGCGCTGAGCGGCATGACGACTCCGGCCGTGCTGATCGCAGGCGGCGAAGGAAAAGGCCAGAACTTCGCCCCGCTCGCGGCGGCGGTCTCGGCGCGGGCTCGCGCGGTCGTGCTGATCGGCCGCGATGCGGCCGCGATCGAGCGCGCGCTCGAAGGCTGCGGCGTTTCGCTCCTGCGCGCGCAATCGATGGAGGCGGCGGTGGCGGCAGCCTACGGCGCGGCGGCACCCGGAGACGCCGTGCTGCTCTCGCCGGCGTGCGCGAGCTACGACATGTTCAGGAGCTACGTGCATCGCGGCGAGGTTTTCGTGCGCGCCGTGCAGGCGCTCGCGGCGCGGGAAAGCGGGCCATGAGTGAGGCGATGTATTACCGCGAGACGCGCAAGCGGGTCGTCATGCCCGAATACGACCGCACGCTCGTATGGCTCGCAGTGCTGCTCCTCGGTCTCGGCGTCGTGATGGTGTACTCGTCCTCGATCGCGATCGCCGAAGGCGGCCGCGCGACCGGCTATCAGCCTACCTACTACCTCGTGCGCCACGCGCTTTTCGTCATCGTGGGTGTGCTGCTCGCGGTCTTCGCTTTTCAGGTGCCGACCCGCCTGTGGCAGCAGGCGGCGCCTTATCTCTTTATTTTCGGGATGGTGCTCCTCGTCCTCGTGCTGGTGCCGGGCATCGGCCGCGAAGTGAACGGCAGCCGGCGGTGGATCTCGTTCCACTTCCTGAACGTGCAGCCCTCGGAGATGATGAAAGTGTTCGTCGTGCTCTACGCCGCCGATTACACGGTGCGCAAGGCGGCCTTCATGCACAGCCTGCGGCGCGGCTTTATGCCGATGTTTTTCGTGATGCTCGCCGCCGGCGCGCTGCTGCTGCTCGAGCCCGATTTCGGCGCGTTCGCCGTGATCACGGTGGTCGCGATGGGCATCCTGTTCCTCGGCGGCATGAACTGGCGTCTTTTCGCGGGCTTGATCGTCATGCTGCTCGCGGGCTTCGTGCTGCTCATCCTCACTTCGCCTTACCGCATGCAGCGCATCGCGGGCTTCATGGACCCGTGGTCGGACCCCTACGGGCGCGGCTACCAGCTTTCGCACGCGCTCATCGCTTTCGGCCGCGGCGAATGGTTCGGCGTCGGTCTCGGCGGCAGCGTGGAGAAGCTTTTCTACCTGCCGGAAGCGCACACCGATTTCCTGCTCGCGGTGATCGCCGAGGAGCTCGGGTTCGTGGGCGTGGCGGCGATCGTCATCATGTTCGCGTGGATCATCGTGCGCGCGTTCGCGATCGGACGGCGCGCCGCGATGCTCGAGCGCTATTTCGCTTCGCTCGTCGCGCAAGGTGTGGGGTTGTGGATCGGGGTGCAGGCGATCATCAACATGGGCGTCAACATGGGGATGCTGCCGACCAAAGGCCTCACTTTGCCGCTGCTCTCGTTCGGCGGCAGCGCGCTCGCGACGACCTGCGTCGCGCTCGCCATCCTCCTGCGCATCGATTGGGAGAACAGACAACTCTCGAAAGGTTTCACGGTATGAGCGCCCCGCGCACGCTCATGATCATGGCAGGTGGCACAGGGGGGCACATCTTCCCTGCGCTGTCGGTCGCGGACTATGTGCGCGCGCAAGGGTGGAAGGTGGTTTGGCTGGGCTCGCGCGCCGGCATGGAGGCGCGGATCGTACCGCCCAGGGGCTACGACATGGCGTGGATCCGCTTTTCGGGGGTACGCCGCAGCGGTTTCCTGCCGATGGCGCTCCTGCCGCTCAATCTGCTGATCGCTTTCTGGCAGAGCGCGCGAGCGATATTCGCGCACCGTCCCGACGTCGTGCTCGGCATGGGCGGCTACGTCGCTTTTCCCGGCGGCATGATGGCGAGCCTGCTCAACCGCCCGCTCGCGCTGCACGAGCAGAACTCGATCGCCGGCCTTTCGAATCGCGTGCTCTCCCACGTCGCCGACAAAGTGATGGTGGCGTTTCCCGGCGCGTTCGGCGAGCGCAGCAAAGCGGAGTGGACCGGCAATCCGGTGCGCGAGGACATCGCCGCGGTCGCGCCGCCCGAGCAACGCTACGCGCAGCGCTCGGGACCGCTGCGCCTGCTCGTACTCGGTGGCAGCCAGGGCGCAGCGATACTGAACGAGGTCATGCCGAAAGCGATGGCGCTCGTGGCGACCGCATCGCGGCCGCACGTCGTGCATCAGTCGGGCGCCGCGCACATCGAGACCGTGCGCGCCAATTACGAGCGCGCGCGAGTGCAGGCGGACGTGATCGCTTTCGTCGACGACATGGCTGCGCGCTACGCCGAGGCCGATCTCCTCGTCTGCCGCGCCGGCGCTTCCACGATCGCGGAGCTCGCCGCGGCGGGTGTGCCTGCCGTGCTGATCCCGTTTCCGTACGCGGTCGACGATCACCAGACCCACAACGCACGCTTTCTGTCGGAGCGCGGCGGCGCGGTGCTCATCCCGCAGTCCGAGTTGACGCCCGAGAAGCTCGCGGGCCTGCTCGCGCAGCTCGACCGCGAGAAGCTTCTCGCGATGGCCCGCGCCGCGCGCGCGGCGGCGAAGCCCGACGCGACGCGCGCAGTCGCCGAAGCGTGCATGAGACTCGCGGCATGAGGCGCAAAGTCAAACACCTATACGTGAGGCCACGCGCAGGGGCCCCGGCCAGGGGTAGCGGAGCGGTCGGGGTGACCGGCCGAATCGGCGAAAGCCGCCGATGCGATGGCCCGGACGGTGCCTCATGAGACACAAAGTCAAACACGTGCACTTCGTGGGCATCGGCGGCATCGGGATGAGCGGCATCGCCGAAGTGCTGCTCAATCTCGGCTATCAGGTGAGCGGATCCGACCTGGGCGAAAGCGCGGTCACGCGCCATCTGCAAAGCCTCGGCGCCCGCGTATTCAAAGGCCACGCGCCCGGGCAGATCACCGGCGCAAACGCCGTGGTGATCTCGAGCGCGGTCTCCGAGGACAACCCGGAAGTCCAGGCCGCGCGCGCTAAAACGATACCGGTGGTGCCACGCGCGCTGATGCTGGCCGAGCTCATGCGGCTGAAGCAGGGCATAGCGGTCGCAGGCACGCACGGCAAGACGACGACCACCAGCCTCACCGCGGCGGTGCTGGGCGAAGGCGGGCTCGACCCCACGTTCGTGATCGGCGGCCGGGTGGAAGCGGTCGGATCCAACGCGCGGCTCGGCACCGGAGATTTCATCGTGGTCGAGGCCGACGAGTCGGACGCGTCGTTCCTGTATCTCCAGCCGTGCCTGGCGGTGGTCACCAACATCGATGCCGACCACATGCACACGTACGGGCACTCGGTCGACAAGCTGCGGCAGGCTTTCGAAAACTTTCTGCTGCACCTGCCTTTCTACGGCGTAGCGGTGCTGTGCATAGACGATGCCGGCGTTCGCGACATCCTGCAGCGCGTGCCGAAGACGGTCGTCACCTACGGGCTCTCCCAAGACGCGAAGGTGCGCGCGGTCGACATCGAGGCGCGCGGCGGCACGATGCACTTTCGCGTGCAGTGCGCCGCGAACGGCGGCGCGGCGAGCGACTTCGACGTGACGCTCAATCTGCCTGGCACGCACAACGTGCGAAACGCGCTTGCGGCGATCGCCGTAGGTATCGAGCTCGGCATCGCGCCCGTGAAAATCGCCGCGGCGCTCGCGAGTTTCAAAGGCGTCGGCCGGCGCTTTCAGCAGTATGGCGACGTGCGCCTGCCCGGCGGGGGGCACTACACGCTGGTCGACGATTACGGGCATCACCCCGTCGAGATGGCGGCGACGCTCGAAGCTGCGCGCGGCGCGTTTCCGGACCGGCGGCTCCTGCTCGCTTTCCAGCCTCACCGCTACACGAGAACGCGCGACTGCTTCGAAGATTTCGTGAAAGTGCTGAGCACCGCCGACGGGGTCGTCCTTACCGAAGTCTATCCCGCGGGCGAAGCGCCGATCGTCGCCGCCGATGGTCGGGCGCTCGCTCGCGCGGTGCGCGTGCAGGGAAAAGTCGAGCCGATTTTCGTCGAAACGGTCGCCGAGCTGCCGGAGGCGATCGCCGCCGCCGCGCGGGACGGCGACGTCGTGCTCGTGATGGGTGCCGGCTCGATCGGCGGCGTGCCGGCGGCGCTGGTGCGCGAAGCAATGACGACTGAGCGTGATGAAAAGGAGTGATGAGAAGGAGTGATGAAAGAGAGTGGCGAAAAAGCGTGAGTGCAGTTGCAGACATGGTTGAGAGGAGCGCCCCGGCTGCAGCGCTCCGCGGCGAGCTCCGCCGCGGCGAGCCGATGTCGCGCCACGTGAGCTGGCGCGCAGGCGGCGCGGTCGAGCGCGCGTACTTTCCCGCGGATCTCGACGACCTGCGCGTTTTCCTGCGCACGCTTGCGCCCGATGAGCCCGTCTATTTCGTCGGCCTCGGCAGCAACCTGCTCGTTCGCGACGCGGGCCTTCGCGGCACGGCCGTCTTCACGCACTGGGCCTTGCGTGCGATCTCCATCGTGAGCGCATCTGCGAGCGAAGGCGAAATCAGTGCCGATGCCGGCGTCGCCAGTCCCAAAGTGGCGCGCTACACCGCGATGCACGACCTCGTGGACGCCGAATTCCTCGCCGGCATACCCGGCACGATCGGCGGCGCGCTCGCGATGAACGCCGGATGTTACGGCGGAGAGACGTGGACCATCGTGCGCGGCGTGACGACGGTCGATCGCGCCGGCGGACTGCACGAGCGCGCGCCGCAGGACTATCGCATCGGTTATCGCAGCGTCAAACGTGCAGGTCCCGAGGCCGACGCGGACGAGTGGTTCGTCTCCGCGGTGTTCGCGCTGCCGCGCGGAGACGGGGAGGACTCCCGCAGGAAAATGAAAGAGCTCCTCGCCAAGCGCATCGCGAGCCAGCCGCTCGGCGAGCCGAACGCGGGGTCGGTTTTCCGCAACCCTCCCGGCACCTACGCGGCACGGCTGATCGAAGCGTGCGGCCTCAAAGGGCGCGCGATCGGCGGGGCGATCATCTCGCCCAAGCACGCAAACTTCATCGTCAACACCGGCAATGCGCGCGCAGCCGACATCGAAGACCTGATCGGTCTCGCGCAAAGCGCGGTGCAGGAGAAGTTCGGCGTCGAGCTCGAGCGCGAAGTGCGCATTGTCGGGAATGCCGTATGAGCACCAGTCACCAGTCACCGGTCACTGGTCACGGCTTCGGAAAGGTCGCGGTATTGCTCGGCGGCCGCAGCGCCGAGCGCGAAGTCTCGCTGAAGAGCGGCAACATGATCTTGAGCGCGCTCAAGGGACGCGGCGTCGACGCGCACGCTTTCGATCCGCGGGACCAGGGGCTCGAGCAGCTCATCGCGCAGCGCTTCGATCGCGTTTTCATCGCGCTGCACGGCCGATTCGGCGAAGACGGCACGGTGCAGGGCGCGCTCGAATACCTCGGCCTGCCCTATACCGGGAGCGGCGTCATGGCGAGCGCGCTCGCGATGGACAAGTGGCGCACCAAGCTCGTGTGGCAGGCGGCGGGTGTGCCCACCCCACCTTACGAGCTCCTTGCCGCCGACAGCGACTTCGTCGGCGTGGGCGGCCGCCTCGGCGTCCCGCTCATGATGAAGCCCGCGCGCGAAGGCTCGAGCATCGGCATGAGCAAGGTCACCTCTGTGGAAAAGATCCAGGGCGCCTACGAGCTCGCCGCGGAGTACGACGAGGTGGTGATCGCCGAGCGCTTCGTGGATGGCGTCGAGGTGACCGCCGCGATCCTGGGCAGCGAAGCGCTGCCGCTGATACGCCTCGAGACGCCTCGCGTCTTCTACGACTACGAGGCGAAGTATCTCGCCGGCGACACGCGCTACATCTGTCCTTCGGGCCTGCCCGCGCAGGAGGAGCGCCGCATCCAGGAAGAGGCCGTGCGCGCTTTCCGGCTGATCGGATGCAGCGGGTGGGGACGCGTCGACGTGATGGTCGATCGCGCGGGGACGCCCTATCTGCTCGAAGTGAACACGGTGCCCGGCATGACCGACCACAGCCTCGTCCCGATGGCCGCGCGCGCGCGCGGCATCGAGTTCGACGAGCTTTGCATCCGGATTCTGGAAGCCGCGCATGTGGGATAGACCCGACATCCTCAATCGTGCCGCGGGCGTGCTCTATGCGATCGCGGGACTGCTCGTCGCTTACGGCGCCGTCTGGTTCGTCGTTCACCAGCCTGTTTTCGCGCTGCGCCACGTGCAGGTGAAGGGCGAGGCGCCGCACGTGACGCGCGCGCAGGTCGAGGCGATCGTGCACAACGAGATGAAAGGCACGTTCTTCACACTCAACCTGCCGCGCGTGCGCGCCGCGTTCGAGAAGCTGCCATGGGTGCGCGAAGCGAACCTGCGGCGCCGCTGGCCCGACCGCCTCGAAGTGAGCGTCGTCGAGCACGTCCCGCTCGCGCGCTGGGGCAAAGCCGCGCTCGTCAATACCCACGGCGAGGTCTTTCAGGCGGCGCACGACGGAAAGCTTCCGCTTTTCATCGGCCCGTCCGGCACTTCCAAGGAGATCGCCATCCAGTACGAGTTCTTCCGCCGCCACCTCGCGGCGGTCGGCGCGAAGCCGGTGCTGGTTCAGGTCACCGACCGCCGTGCATGGCGCGTGAAGCTCGAGGCCGGCCCCATGCTGGAGCTTGGCCGCCAGGACATCGAAACGCGGCTCGCGCGCTACCTCGCGGTGCACGAGCGGTCGGTGGGCGCGCTCAACCGGCGCGTGGATCACGTGGATCTGCGCTACGCGAACGGATTCGCGGTGCGCATACCGGAGCTCAAAGGGCTGCCGATGCAGGAAGACGTCGGAGCGATCATCAAGCGCAAGGCCAAGACGGGAAAGAGCGCCGCAAGGCGCATAAGCGGGCTCTTGCGCCCGGAGCGCAGCGAAGGAGCGGTGGGAGAAAAGAGCGCCGCAAGGCGCATAAGCGGGCAGTTGCGCCCGGAGCGCAGCGAAGGAGCGGTGTAGATCTTTATGGCCAAAGGAAGGGATAACAAAAAACTCGTCGTGGGCCTGGACATCGGCACCTCGAAGATCGCGGCG
>CAZULX010000148.1:0-2819 GCA_964621335.1 uncultured Streptomycetaceae bacterium | reverse complement strand
GATACGCGCGGTCGCCAGCGAGCGCTGGATACCCATCGTTTTCCTGAGCGCGACCCCGGACAGCGCGGCGCTCATCCGCGCGCTCGAGCGCGGCGCCGACGACTATCTCGTAAAACCGATCAGCTACACGGTGCTGCGCGCCAAGATGCGCGCGGTCTCGCGCATGCTCGCGATGCAGCGCCAGCTCGAAGACCGCAACACGAAGCTCGCCGCGTATCGCACGGCCGAAGACGAGCAGAACCGCATGGCGCAGCACGTGATCTCGCGGCTCGCGAACCACGGCCTCCTCGACGCATCGGTGCTTCAGCACTGGACCGCGCCCGCGAGCTTTTTCAGCGGCGATCTCGTCGTCTCGGGCTTTACGCCGGCGGGTGTTCTGCACGTGATGCTCGCCGACGGCGCGGGGCACGGCCTCGCGGCGGCGCTCTCCGCGCTCCCCGTGACGCAGCCGTTTCATCGCATGACCGAGAAAGGCTACTCGCTCGCGAGCATCGTCGAGGAGATGAACGGCAAGATACGGCGCCTGCTGCCGGTCGAGCGCTTCGTCGCCGCAACCCTCATCGCCGTCGATTTCGAGGAGCAGGTGATCGAGATCTGGAACGGCGGCAATCCGCCGCTCGCCGTTCTCGCCTCCGACGGGCGCGTCCTGCATGCCGGCTGTTCGTTGCACCCGCCGCTCGGCGTCGCGCCCGACCACCTTTTCCGCAGCACCGTCGACGTCTATCGTTACAACGAACCGTGCCAGCTCGTCGCGTGCTCCGATGGCCTGTGGGAAGCCGCCGCGTGGCGCGCCAACGGCGCGGGCGCGCAGGCGCTAGCCGACGCGATCGGCGCGCAGCCGCCGGAAGCGCGGCTCGAAGCGCTCAAGGCGCACTTCACCACGGCGCAGGAAGGCCACATCGGCAGCGACGACGCAACCGTCGTCATGATCTCCTGCAATCCGGGCGAGCACACGATGCCTTCGCGCGAAGCTCGCGCGCCGCTCCCCTCCAAACCGGGCGACTGGCGCATGCACGTGCGGCTCTCCCCCGCGCAGTTGAGGGACGTCGACGTGGTGCCGCTCCTGAACGACATGGCGTGCCACATGGCGTGCGGCGGCGGGCGCAACGCCAAGCTCTACCTCGTGCTCGCGGAGCTCGTCTCGAACGCGCTCGACCACGGTGTGCTCGCCCTCGATTCGAGGCTCAAGCTCGAGGCCGACGGATTCCAGCGCTACCTTGCGCTGCGCAACGAAAAGCTCGCGGCGCTCGACGACGGCGCCGTCGAGGTTCGCATCACGACGACCGATTCGGGCGGCAAGACGCTGCTGCGCATGGAAGTCACCGACACCGGCGGCGGGTTCGACCACCGCCGCGTGCTCGAGCGCGAGCCCGACCCGGGCTCGCCTTTCGGGCGCGGCATTCCGCTCGTGAAGCGCCTGTGCGAAAGCGTCGAATACCACGGCCACGGCAACCAGGTGGAAGTCGTGTTCGCCATACACGAGCAGGAGCCGCCCGCGGCGGGCGCCCCGGGTACGCTCAACGAACGCCGGTGATGTGCCGTTAAAGATGCCCGGCTCCACTGACAAGCGGCGCGCAAGCGCCGCGGCCCCGCCATGGATATCGTACTCGTAGACGACGCGCCCCTCACGATCGCCCTGCTGAAGAAGCTCATCGGCGCGATGCCCGATTGCCGTCCGGTCGCGTTCCTGCGCGCGCTCGAAGGGCTCGCGTGGTGCGCCGCGAACGACCCGGACCTCGTCATCGTCGATTACATGATGCCGGAGATCGACGGCATCGAGTTCGCGCGCCGCTTCCGCGAGCTGCCGGGCAAAGCGGAGACGCCGCTCCTCATGGTGACTGCGGCCGGCGGCGACCGCGACTTGAAGCACCGCGCGCTGGGACTGGGCATCAACGACTTCCTGAACAAGCCTTTCGACCAGCTCGAGCTGCAGGCGCGCGCGCGCAACATGCTCGCGCTGGGGTCCAGCCGCAAGAAGCTCGCGAGCCGGGCGCTGCACCTCGCCGACGAAGTCGCGAAGGCGACGAGCGAGATCGCCGCGCGCGAGCGCGAAACGCTGCTGTGCCTGGGACGCGCGGCCGAGCACCGCGATCCGGAAACCCACGAGCACATCATGCGCATGTCGAACTACTCGCGGCTGATCGCCGAGCACCTCGGCGTGCCGCCCGCGGAATGCGACCTGTTGCTCCTCGCTTCGCCGCTGCACGACATCGGCAAGATCGGCACGCCGGATCACATCCTGCTGAAACCCGGCAAGCTCACGTTCGCGGAATTCGAGATCATGAAGCTGCACACGGTGATCGGCGAGAAGATACTTTCGAACAGCGCCTCGCCGATCCTGCGCATGGGCGCCGAGATCGCGATCTCGCACCACGAGAAGTTCGACGGCAGCGGCTATCCGCGAGGCCACAAGGGACACGACATACCGCTCTACGGGCGCATCGTCGCGGTGGCCGACGTGTTCGACGCGCTCACGAGCGCGCGGCCGTACAAGAAAGCCTGGGGCGTGGAGCGCGCGTGCGATCTGCTGCGCCAAGGCAGCGGCGCCCACTTCGATCCCGACTGCATCGCGGGATTCTTCGAGATCCTCGACCGGATACTCGTGGTCAAGGCGCGATATCGCGACCCTGAAGCGGCCAACGACACCGAGCCGGCGTTGCAGCCGGTGGCCGCTTAGGTACTGACATGAGCGCTGAGCCCGCCATGGTGGCCGGGACCGGGGAGCGGCCAGGGATGATGCCGGGCGGGCTCGAGCTCGCCGCGTTTTTGTGCGGGGTCGCCGTATCGCTCCTTCTCGGCTACGCGTACCTCTCGGCGCC
>CAZULX010000147.1:0-7776 GCA_964621335.1 uncultured Streptomycetaceae bacterium | reverse complement strand
GGTCTCGGGGTCGAAAGCGGCGAGCGCGGAGACGGCGGTGCGCAGCACGTCCATGGGGTGCGCTCTTTTCACGGTCCGGATGACCTCGTAGAGCGGCGGCGGCAAGTCGCGGGCGCCCTTCAGCTCGGCCTCGAAAGCCGTGAGTGCGTCGCGCGCGGGAAGCTCGCCGTGGAAGAGCAGGTAACACGTCTCCTCGAAGGTCGACGCTTGCGCGAGGTCGTGAATGGAATAGCCGCGGTAGCGCAGCTCGCCCGCACGCCCGTCGACGTAGCAAACGGGCGATCGATCGAAATACACGCCTTTGAGGCCGCGAGTATCGTCGGTCATGCTGCCGTTCCCGGTGCAGCCGATTGTGCCGCTACCCGAAGCCCGGTGTCCACGCGATCCAGGGATTCCCCTTGCAATCCGCGCCCAGCGCCCCCACATCAGCCTGCATCGCTCCTAAGCGATTCAGGTATAATGATTTTTTGCTTTCGAGGGCCAACATGCCGATTTACGAATATAGCTGTTCGTCGTGCGGCTACGAGAACGAATACTTGCGCAAAGTGAACGACCCGCTGCTATCGCAGTGCCCGGAATGCGGGAAGCCCACCTTCGACAAGCTCGTAAGCGCGGCCGGTTTCCACTTGAAAGGCAATGGCTGGTACGTGACGGACTTCAAGGACACGGGCAAGAAGCCCGCGGCAGGCGCCAAACCGGACGCCGAAAAGACCAAATCGGCGGACAGCGAAAAGCCCGCTGCCGATAAGAAACCGGACGATAAACCCGCGGAAAAGAAGCAAGAGAAAACCGAGGCTTAAAGCACACGGCTCGCGCCAGAGGTCGAGCGCCGCCCTGAAGGGTGCCAGGCTCGCCCCTCGCAGGGTTCCCACCTCCTCCTTCACCGGTCCCATCGAGGCGGGCCGTTTCGTTACCGCCACTTCCCATGCCCCCCAAGAATGCTCTCCGCCGGTACTTCATCACCGGCCTGCTGGTGTGGGTGCCGATCGTCATCACCGTCTGGGTCTTGAGCGTGCTGGTCGGCACCATGGATCGGACGCTGCTCCTGCTGCCCTCGGCATTCCGCACGGAAAGCTGGCTGGGCGTCTACGTCCCGGGCATGGGCGTGCTGCTCACGCTCCTCGTGGTTTTTCTGACGGGTCTTTTCGCCGCGAACATCATCGGACAGCGGCTCGTGCGCTTCTGGGAGCGCGCGATGGCGCGCATCCCCGTCGTCAATTCGATTTACAACGGCGTGAAGCAAGTGAGCGACACCCTGTTTTCGCCGACCGGCCAGGCTTTCCGCAAAGCCTTGCTCGTGCAGTGGCCGAGTCCCGGCATGTGGACGATTGCGTTCCTCACCGGCAAGCCGGGAGGCGACGTTGTCAACCATCTTCAGGGCGATTACGTCAGCGTCTACGTGCCGACCACGCCGAATCCGACCGGCGGCTATTTCGTCATGGTGCCGCGCAGCGCGGTCGTCGAGCTCGACATGACAGTCGACGAAGCGCTCAAGTACATCATTTCCATGGGCGTCGTCTCCCCGGGCAGCGGCAGGCGCGCGCTCGCGCGCGGGAAGCAGCCCGCGGTCACCGGCGAGCAGCAGCCGCAGGTCGTGAACCGGTGAGGAGCCATGCGTAGCGAGTACTGCGGCCGCGTGAGCCGTTCCCACCTCGGCCTGAGCGTGACGCTCTGCGGCTGGGTCCACCGCCGCCGCGACCACGGGGGCGTGATCTTCGTCGACCTGCGCGACCGCGAAGGGCTGGTGCAGATCGTCTGCGATCCCGACACCCCGCAGACTTTTGCCGTTGCCGACAAGCTGCGCAGCGAGTTCGTCGTGCAGGTGACCGGACGCGTGCGCGAACGCCCGGAAGGCACGGTGAATCCCAACCTCGTGAGCGGCGAGATCGAGGTGCTCGCAGGCGAGATCGAGATTCTCAACCCCTCCCTGCCCCCGCCGTTCCAGATGGACGACGAGCATCTTTCGGAAACCGTGCGGCTCGAGCACCGCTTTCTCGATCTGCGCCGCCCGCAGATGCAGAAGAACCTGCGGCTGCGTTACCGTGCCGCAACCGCGGTGCGCGGCTTTCTCGACCGCGAAGGCTTCATCGACATCGAGACGCCGATGCTCACGCGATCGACGCCCGAAGGCGCGCGCGATTACCTCGTGCCCTCGCGCGTGCACCCGGGGCACTTTTTCGCGCTGCCGCAATCGCCGCAGCTGTTCAAGCAACTTCTCATGATCTCGGGCTTCGACCGCTACTACCAGATCGTGAAGTGCTTCCGCGACGAAGACCTGCGCGCCGACCGCCAGCCCGAGTTCACGCAAATCGATATCGAGACGTCGTTCCTGACGCAGGACGAAATCATCGTTTTGATGGAAGAGCTCGTGCGGCAGCTTTTCAGGGAAGTGCTCGAAGTCGAGCTGCCGAATCCATTTCCGCGCATGGGTTACGACGAGGCGATGCGGCGCTACGGCTCCGACAAGCCCGACCTGCGGGTGCCTCTCGAGCTGACCGAGCTCACCGGCGTCGTGAAAGACGTCGAGTTCAAGGTCTTTCGCGAGGCGGCGCAGTCGCCGGGCGGGCGCGTCGCGGCGCTGCGGGTCCCGGCAGGCGGCACGCTCACACGCGGCGAGATCGACGGCTATACCGAGTTCGTGAAGGTGTACGGCGCGAAAGGCCTCGCCTACATCAAGGTCAACGCGCGCGACAAAGGCGTGGACGGGCTGCAGTCCCCGATCTTGAAGTTCCTGCCTGCGGCGGTCGTCGCGGAGATCATGGAAAGCACCGGCGCCTGCGACGGCGACCTTGTGTTCTTCGGTGCCGACAAGGCGAAAGTGGTGAACGACGCGCTCGGCGCGCTGCGGCTGAAGATCGGCCACGAGCGCGGCCTCGCGGAGAGCGGCTGGCGGCCGCTGTGGGTGGTCGATTTCCCGATGTTCGAGCACGACGAGGAAGGCGGACGCTGGACGGCGATGCACCATCCGTTCACATCCCCGGCCGAAGGACACGAAGACCTGCTCGATTCCGACCCGGGCTCGGCTCGCGCCAAAGCCCACGACATCGTGCTGAACGGCTGGGAGATCGGCGGCGGCTCGATCCGTATCCACCGGCAGGACGTGCAGTCGAAAGTTTTCCGCGCGCTCAACATCAGCGCCGAGGAAGCCGAGGCGAAATTCGGCTTTCTGCTGCAGGCGCTGCAGTACGGTGCACCGCCGCACGGCGGCATCGCTTTCGGTCTCGATCGCATCGTGACGCTCATGGCGGGCGCCGAGTCGATCCGCGATGTGATCGCTTTTCCGAAAACCCAGCGCGCGCAGGACCTGCTGACGCACGCTCCCAACGTGGTCGACGAGCAGCAGCTGCGCGAGTTGCACATCCGGCTGCGGCAGCCCGACATCAAGAAAACCTGACCGGCGCTCTCATGTCGCGGGGGCGTGGGTTGTGGCAGGCGTTGGCGGTCGCGCTCGCGTTTGCGGTCGCCGCCTTCTCGACCGGCGCTGGTGCGCGGGACAGTGGCCATGCCGGCGCTGCCAGCATCGCCGTGGTCGCGGCCGCGGAGCTTCCACCGGAAGCCCGGCAGACGCTGAAGCTCATCCGCGAAGGCGGTCCTTTCGCGTATGCGCGCGACGGCTTGGTCTTCGGGAATTTCGAGCGTTTGCTGCCGCGCCGCGAAAAAGGGTATTACCGCGAGTACACCGTGGCCACGCCGGGCCTCAAGCACCGCGGCGCGAGGCGCATCGTCGCCGGCGATGGCGGCGAGCGCTATTACACCGACGACCATTACCGCAGCTTCCGCCGGATACGCGAATGACGCGCACCCCGATACCAGTACCCGAATCCTCGGGCGTCTACCTTACGCCGGCCGAAGTCACGGGTTTGAAAGACTGCGTGGTCGAAAGCGGTGGGCGGTGGCTGGAAGCCGATCTGAGCGCGGTGCGCGGCAAGCTCGCACTGATCGATTCGGTGGCGCGGGCGGCCCGCTTTCCCGCACATATCGGGCGCAACTGGGACGCGCTCGCCGACAGCCTGCAGGATCTCGAGATTTCGCCGCCCGCGGGTTGCGTCCTGAGACTGCGCGGCGTCTCGAGCGCCCGGCAGGCGCTGGGCGCAGAGTGGACGACGCTCCTTGAAATCCTGACGGACGCTGCCATGTACTGGAAAGGACGTGGCATGCCGTTCGTGGTGCTCATCGACGGCGAGGCGGAACTCCCCGCGTGGAGGTAAGTCGCCCGCACAAGCTGCCGGTTTCGGTGCTGGTCGTCATCCACACGCCGGACCTGAAGGTGTTGCTCATCGAGCGCGCCGACAGGCCGGGCTTCTGGCAGTCGGTCACAGGCAGCCAGCACGCCGGCGAGACGCTCGTAGAGACCGCGGCGCGCGAGCTACGCGAGGAAACCGGTCTCGACGCCGGGCACTACAAGCTCATCGACTGGCGGAAGCAGACCGTTTTCGAGATATACCCGCACTGGCGTCATCGTTATGCGCCCGGCGTGACTCACAACACCGAGAACGTGTTCTCGCTTCAGGTGCCGGATATGCTCGACGTGACGCTCGCGCCGCGCGAGCACCTGGCTTACGCGTGGCTGCCGTGGCGCCAGGCAGCCGACCAGGTGTTCTCCTGGAGCAACGCGGAAGCGATACGCGAGCTTCCCGTGAGAACGGGAAATCCCGCTGGCACGGTGGGAACTTAGGCCCTGCGCACGGGTCGCATGGCCTCTGAAAGATCCTACGCCGCTCCTTCGCTGCTCTCCGGGCGCAACGGCCCCCTTAAGCGGCTATCGGCCGCTACGTCGAGTCGCGCGACGGCATGCAAAGTGGATTTTTTGCGGCTTTATGGTAACTTTCTACGTTTCGGCCTGCTCGAATAAGGGCGGTAGGAGACAAGACGAATGGAAGTGAGCACGATTGCCTTTGAGCGCTTCAAGCCGCTTGCCGACGACGCATGCGAAGCCCGCATCGTGGCGGCGAAGCGTGCTCTGGGCGATCGCGCGGTGATCCTGGGACACCACTACCAGCGCGCGGACGTCTACAAGCATGCGGACCTCACGGGCGACTCGCTGAGGCTGTCCAAGCTCGCTTCGCAGGCCGACGCGGAATTTATCGTGTTCTGCGGCGTGCACTTCATGGCCGAAGTCGCCGACATCCTGTCGAAGCCGCACCAGAAAGCGATCCTGCCCGACCTCTCCGCCGGCTGCTCGATGGCCGACATGGCGAGCCTCGCCAAAGTCGAGCGCGCGTGGCGCGAGCTGTCCTCGGTGCTCGACCCGGACGAGAAAATCACGCCGGTCACCTACATCAATTCCGCGGCGGATCTGAAAGCCTTCTGCGGCGAGCACGGCGGCATCGTCTGCACGTCGACCAATGCACGGGAGATCCTGCAATGGTCGCTCGCGCGGCGCGACAAGGTACTGTTCTTTCCCGACCAGCACCTCGGCCGCTGGACGGGGTACCTGATGGATATTCCGCTCTCGCAGATGCTGGTGTGGGACCCCGACGAGCCGATGGGCGGGTTGACGGCGCAGCAGATCAAGATGGCCAAGGTCCTGCTGTGGAAAGGGCACTGCTCGGTGCACCAGATGTTCCAGGCCCAGCACATCCTGCGCTGGCGTCAGCAGAACCCGAGCGGCATGGTGATCAGCCATCCCGAGTGCAATTTCGAAGTGTGCAAGCTCTCGGACTACGTGGGTTCCACCGATTTCATCATCAAGACGGTCGCCTCGAGCGCGCCCGGCACGCGCTGGCTGGTGGGAACCGAATTGAACCTCGTCAACCGCATTGCCGAGGAGTACAAATCCCAGGGCAAGGTGATCCAGTTCATGGCGCCGACGGTGTGCATGTGCTCGACGATGGCGCGTATAGATCCCCAGCATCTCGCATGGAGCCTGGAGAACCTCGTCGCCGGCAAGATCGTGAACCAGATCAAGGTGCCGCAACACGAAGCCGACCTCGCGCGCGTCGCGTTGGACCGCATGCTAGCGGTCTCCTGAAACCTGCCGGGCGCCGCGCCCGCCGCCGCACCGCATCGCCGGACGTGCAGACATCGTGAACCGCCGCCTGCACGTCGTCACCTATAACATCCACAAGGGCTTGTCGCTGTTCAACCGGCGGCTCGTGATACACGAGCTGCGCGACCGCCTGCGCCAGCTCGGCGCTGACATCGTCTTTCTCCAGGAAGTCCAGGGAACGCACGATCGCAACGCCGTGCGCCACGGCGACTGGCCGGTCGAGCCGCAGTACGAGTTTCTCGCCGACACGGTGTGGGGCGATTTCGCCTACGGGCGCAACGCCGTTTACGACCACGGCCATCACGGCAATGCGATCCTCTCGAGGTTTCCCATACAGTCCTGGGACAATCAGGACGTCTCGGCGCACCGCTTCGAGAAGCGCGGGCTTCTCCACTGCGAGGTCGGCATCCCGGGGTGGGACGTGCCGCTGCATTGTGTCTGCGTACACCTCGCGCTGACCGCGCGCGGGCGCAGCCGTCAGATCGAGCGCCTGCGCCAGCGCATCGAGCGCGTGGTGCCTGCCAACGCGCCGCTCATCGTCGCGGGCGACTTCAACGACTGGCACTGGCGCCACAAGGCGACCCACGAGCTTGCGCACCCGCTCAACATGCAGGAGGTTTTCGAGCTGATCCGCGGGCTTCCGGCGCGAAGCTTCCCCGCGATGCTGCCCTTCTTCCGGCTCGACCGCATCTACGTGCGCGGGTTTCGCGTGAGCCGGGCGCACGTGCATCACGGTCCCGTGTGGGGCCGCATCTCGGACCACGCCGCTCTAACGACCACGCTGGAGCGGCTATGACCGATTTCGCAGACGGTAACCAGCTCACGTTGCTCGAGAGCGGCCGCGACTATTTTCCCGCGCTGGAAGCCGCGTGCGACGCGGCGCAGCGCGAAATCCATATCGAGACCTATCTCTACTCCGACGACGCCGCAGGCAAACGCGTCGCCGGCGCGCTCCAGCGCGCGGCGCAGCGCGGAGTCGCCACGCACCTCCTCGTGGACGGCTACGGATCGAAGAAGCTCTCGGGCACCGTGCTCGACGATCTCAGGCGTTCGGGAGTGAAGGTGCTCGTCTACCGCCCCGATATCGCGCCGTGGCGCACGCCGCGCCAGCGACTGCGCCGCATGCACCGCAAGCTCGCCGTGGTCGACGGGCGTATCGCGTTCGTCGGCGGCATCAACGTAATCGACGACATGCATACGCCGCGCCATACGCCGCCGCGATTCGATTACGCCGTCCGTATCGAAGGTCCGCTGCTCGAGCAGATACACAGCGCCGCGAAGCGCCTGTGGACCATCGTGCAGCTGACGCAACTGGGCGGCGGGTGGCCCGATTTCGATACGGTGGTTCCGGACGTTGCGGTGCGCGGCCGGCAAAGCGCGGCTTTTTTGGTGCGCGACAACCTCTGGCACCGCGATGACATCGAGGACGCGTATCTGTCGGCGATCGCCGAGGCGCGCTCCGAAGTGCTGATCGCCAATTCCTATTTCTTCCCCGGGCTTTCGTTCCGGCGGGCGCTCGCCGAAGCCGCGGGCCGGGGCGTGCGGGTGACCCTGCTGCTGCAGGGGCGGGTCGAGTATCGCCTTCTGCACTACGCGAGCCGCGCGCTTTACGGCGCCTTGCTCGATGCCGGAGTGGAGATATACGAGTATCACAAGAGTTTTCTGCACGCCAAGGTCGCGGTGATCGACCGCAAGTGGGCCACCGTCGGGTCCTCCAACATCGACCCGTTCAGCCTGCTCCTCGCCCGCGAGGCGAACATCGTGGTCTGCGATGCGTCTTTTTCAGC
>CAZULX010000146.1:0-3963 GCA_964621335.1 uncultured Streptomycetaceae bacterium | reverse complement strand
GGCCAGCTCGTCACCCAACCCGACAAGCGCTCCCGTAATGACCGCACCATCTGGGGCTGGAAGAAGCGCCTAAGACAAGACCGAGAGGCCACGCTCGCCGCGACCCGCACCATCGTCCTCAACACCTACCGGACGCTCATGACCCGCGGGCTGAAGGGGTGCTACGTCTACGCGGTGGATCCGGGGGTGCGGGAGTGGTTGTGGGGGCGGGAGTAGCGTCTACGCGACGAACACGTTCTCGTTGTGCCACTGCAAAAGTTCGACACTTGGCCGGTCTGCACCAGTCGCAGGTATCGCAATGTGCTTGCCGTGCAGTGGATAGTAGCTCCTGCCGTTGTCGTAATCGCGGCGAAGCCGACTGCTAACCTCGAACATCCGGTTGGGCGTTACGGTCAAGTATCCCTGTTCGAAAAGTCGGTGAAGATCCGCCCGCAGCAACAGGCCGTTTCGGACTTCATGAGGGCCATCCTTCGCGAATGGACGAATGTGGGCAGCGTCGAGCGCCGGTAAGGAGTGCTCGCCAGTCACTGCGCAAGCACGCGAGTACGCATCGGTCACTGCAACACGAAACGCTCCCTGACCAAGCCGCGGACGGACGAGAATCGGTGCGCCATAACGCGGCGTGTCCCCGGCAATGAGCGTCGGCTCCATTACCTTCGGCGCAACACGCACGCGCGCTAAGCACTCTGACCACACGCGCGCCCCTTCGTCGACCGCCAGATCGTACCGCGTTGGTCGAAGCGTGCGAACAGGCCAGTCGCTCGGTTGCGGAATCCACTCATCTTTCGAGAAGAACGAGGCATTCACGACGATGATGCAGCCGATCTGAGGTACTGAATCGGCACCTACGTACCGGAAACGCCTTCTGATCTCAGCCAACCGGCCCTGCATTTCGTCGAACGTCGCACATCCGTTTCCCTCGCCGAAGCATTCCCAAGCGAGACGATCGGGGAGCGCCGAGTACCGAGCAAAATAGCCGAAGCCGGCGATCGCATTGTGTGGCGCCTTCAATTTGAAAAGAAACGGCGAGAACTCGGGAGCACGAAACGCCCAGTGAGCGGAGGGGGTCCAGAAGTTGACCTCCTCCCAGGACCGGCGCTGGCGAAGGAAGTCATACCACCCGTAGTCGGTGATAGCTATTGTGCCGGGCAGCGTCATTTGACCGCGAGTCTAGCCTGTATAAAAAGGCGACTGCACACTGCAGGCATCTCGCGCGCGAACAGATCCCGCGTGATCGCGGATCAGCAGCAACGTTGCCACGCGCTTGAAGCCATCTCGGCAAGCGTTGGGGACGTGACTACCAGCGCGTCGGCGATCCCCGCCGTTGCCGCTGAAATCATGCACCGGGTATTTGGTGCTCCGCAGCGCGTAAAGTGCCGACGACGAAACGGGGACTGATTCGGGGACTGCCGGAGGCGCTGTAAGCACGTACTAAACCTACAACGCACTGATTATTGGTGGGTCTGGAAGGACTCGAACCTTCGACCAAGGGATTATGAGTCCCCTGCTCTAACCGACTGAGCTACAGACCCGCAGCCGCGCATTTTAGCAGCGTCCATGCATCACACGTGGTTCGCAGGCGTCTTCACCTTGCCGGTCCGATAACCATTGCGGTAACCACGCTCGCCTACCGTGCTCGTCATAACCGCGCCCCAGTTCCTGCACGGCTTCGGATTCGAGCGCCTCTTCGACAATCAGGCGCGTCGCCTGCCGAACCAGGGCTGCTGCGATCGGCGCCACCCTTGCCTGAAAACAGATCCTTTAATTCGTTGCGTGTCCTCTCCGACCTCGGTACTCTTGCCATCGGGATGCTCCTCTCGCATGGCCGAGCTTGCTGAGTTCGATGGGTATATGGTGTCCTTCCCATCGCGCCTCTTGTGGCTGATGTGATCATTGGGTGTGACAGACGTCACTACGGCATCGCTGCACGTTCCTCTGCCATGAGAGCGGCCAAGGTTCGCAAGTTGATGCTCCCGCTCCTGCACGGCACGCGTCCTTTACAGCGCTGACCGTCCAGTTCATTCTTGGCGGAAAGCTAAAATAGCGGGCAGCAGTATAAGGCCGTGAGCGCGCTACCGGGTTAGTTTTGCCAGCCACCGGGGTGCTGTCGAACTAGTGCATGAGGACGAGGATTGATAGAGCGTCGAAAAAGGTGGAGTTTTTTCGTTCTTGCCGACGGCTCATGGGTATGGCGCGTATTGCACCCGGATCTAACCGAAGCGTGTTCAGACCGTAGCTTTCCTACCGTGCAGGAATGCATGCTCGACGCCGAACGGTTAGGCTATGTGCCGCGGCAGCCATTGGATGAGCGGCGGCGTGCCTGCTCGAGCTAAGTTGTGTTGCTCGCCGTAGAAGCGCATGAGTCGAGCGAGCAGCACGGGTGTCGTTCGTGTAGAAGTATCCAGCCGGCGACCATCAGGGCGGGTCGCGAAACATGGCATACCCGCATGACAAAAAAAAACGCACGTCAGCCGGAGCTGCGTGCGCTTTGCTCGCCAAATGGCGCGGGCCCGAAACTCAGCCTTCGGTGTCGAGGAAGCTGCGCAGGCGCTCGGAGCGCGACGGGTGACGGAGCTTCCGGAGCGCCTTCGCTTCGATCTGCCGTATGCGCTCGCGCGTCACGTCGAACTGCTTGCCGACTTCCTCGAGCGTGTGGTCGGTGTTCATCTCGATGCCGAAGCGCATGCGCAGCACTTTCGCTTCACGCGGGGTGAGCGTGTCCAGCACGTCCTTGGTCACGCCGCGGAGCGAGGCGTAGACCGCGGAGTCCGAAGGCGCCATCGTCGACTGATCCTCGATGAAATCGCCGAGATGCGAATCGTCGTCGTCGCCGATCGGGGTCTCCATCGAGATCGGCTCTTTGCTGATCTTGAGGATCTTGCGGATCTTCTCTTCCGGCATTTCCATCTTCTCGGCCAGCAGCGCGGGATCGGGCTCCTGCCCCGTCTCCTGCAGGATCTGGCGCGAGATGCGGTTCATCTTGTTGATGGTCTCGATCATGTGCACCGGGATACGGATGGTGCGCGCCTGGTCGGCGATCGAGCGCGTGATCGCCTGGCGGATCCACCACGTGGCGTAGGTCGAGAATTTGTAGCCGCGGCGGTATTCGAACTTGTCCACGGCTTTCATGAGGCCGATGTTGCCTTCCTGGATGAGATCGAGGAACTGGAGGCCGCGATTGGTGTACTTCTTCGCGATCGAGATCACGAGGCGCAGGTTCGCTTCGGTCATCTCGCGCTTGGCGCGGCGCGCGCGCGCTTCACCCGTCGTCATCTGACGGTTGATGTCCTTCAGGTCCTTGATGGGGATCCCGATGCGCGCCTGCAAATCGAGGAGATTCTGCTGCTGCTCGACGATCGCGGGCTCGAAGCGCTCGAGCGCGATGCTCCACGCCTTGTGGCTGTCGATCTCGGCCTTCACCCAGCGGACGTTGGTCTCCTTGCCGGGGAATTCCTTGATGAAGTGATGGCGCGGCATCTGCGCCTTGTCGACCGAGAGGTGCATGATGGTGCGCTCGTTGGTGCGCACGTCCTCGACCAGGCGGCGCACGCCGTCGCACAGCGCTTCGATCTGCTTCGCGGCGAAGCGGATGTTCATGAGCTCTTCGGAGATGTGGTCGCGCGCCTGCAGGTACGGCTTCGAACGCGGGCCTTCCTTCTGGAGCGCGCGCATCATCTTGCCGTAGTAACTGCGAATGGTCGTGAAGCGCCTGACCGCCTCTTCCTTCAGCCGCAGCATGTCCGCGCTTTGCACCGCCGCGCCGTCTTCGTCCTCTTCCTCGGCGCCGTCGATCGCGTCGTCTTCTTCGTCGTCCGCGGGTTCGAGCGCCTGCGCGGGGACTTCCTCGCCGTTGGAATTCGGGTCGATGAGGCCGTCGACGAACTCGTCGACACGCATCTCGTCCTTCTCGATGCGGTCGGCGAAGTTGAGGATTTCAGCGATCGTCGTCGGGCAGGCGGAGAT
>CAZULX010000145.1:0-10279 GCA_964621335.1 uncultured Streptomycetaceae bacterium | reverse complement strand
GCGCGGCGCGCCGCGCGCCTCGATCCCGTGGTGGCGATCCGCAGTTGAGCGATCAACCGGTCGAAACGCTGCGGCTTGCCGGCGTGCACAAGTCGTATGCCATCGGCACCCCGGTGGAAGTGGAGGTGCTGCACGGGATCGATCTCGTCGTCACGCGCGGCGAGTTCGCGGCGCTCGTCGGCCCTTCGGGGTCGGGCAAGAGCACGCTGCTCAACGTGATCGGCCTCCTCGACCAGCCCACCCGCGGCCGCGTTTACATCGAAGGTCGGGACGCCACCGCGCTCGGGGACGCCGAGCTCACGCGGCTGCGGGGGCGCGCGCTCGGCTTCGTCTTCCAGCACCACTACCTGCTCTCCGAGTTCACCGCGCTCGAGAACGTCATGATGCCCATCCTCGCCGCGCGCGGCCGGCCCGACGACGAGATGCGCGAGACCGCCGCTGCGCTGCTGGAGAAAGTCGGGCTTACGCGCTGGGCGAACAACAAGGCGAACCGCATCTCGGGCGGCCAGCAGCAGCGCGTGGCGATCGCGCGCGCACTCGCCATGCAGCCCGTGCTGGTGCTCGCCGACGAGCCCACCGGGAACCTCGACACGCAGTCGGCCGACACCGTTTTCGACATGTTGCGCGAGATCAACGAGTCGAGCGGCACGACTTTCCTCATCGTCACCCACGACCCCCGGCTCGCGCAGCGCTGCGACCGCATCGTCGAGCTCGTCGACGGGCGCATCGTGTCCGACCGCCCGAACGCGGAGGTGGTGCGGCGCGGCTGACGCCTCAACGCGCAGTCACAGGCGCACCACCTGGACCGTGTCCGGCACGGTCGCACCGCCGGATTCAAGCAGCAGCACTGCGGGTGCGCCCGCGGCCGCGAGTCCGTGCGCGCGCAGCCATTGCGAAGCGGCCCCGATGCAGTGCGCCGCGTCATGCGGAGCTTCCGAACAGACCGGGGCGACGCCGCGCACCGGAGCGAGCGCCCGACACACGTCCTCCGAGCTTGCGATCAGCACCAGTGGCGCATTCGGCCTGAAGCGCGCGAGGCCGGCGCCGGTCGCAACGTCGTGAACGCTTGCAACGATTGCGCTCGCGCCGATGCGCGCCGCAAGCTGGCACGCGACAAAGCTCATGGCATCGCCCGCTTCCAGTGCGCTCGAGCGCAGGCGCTCGGCGGCGGTGCGTCCGGCATACTCGGTTTCGGTGGCGGTGAGAACGCGGTTGAGGATCTGGACCGCCGCGACCGGGTGACGCCCGACGGCGGTTTCGCCCGAGAGCATCACGGCGTCGGTGCCGTCGAGCACGGCGTTGGCGACGTCGGTCACTTCTGCGCGTGTCGGGTGCTCGTGCTCGATCATCGACTCGAGCATCTGCGTGGCCGTCACGACCGGACGCCCGCGCGCATTGGCGGCAGCGATGATGCGCTTCTGGACCAGCGGAATTTCCGCGAGATCGGTCTCCACGCCGAGATCGCCGCGCGCGACCATCACGCCGTCAGCCGCTTCGACGATGGCATCGAGCTCTCCAAGTGCGCGGCGCTTCTCTATTTTCGCCATGAGGAGCGCATGCGATCCTGGCGGGAAGCACGAGCGCACCCGCGTGAGATCGTCAGCGCTCTGCACGAACGACACGCCGATCCATTCGACCGACTGCGACAGGGCGAATGCGAGGTGCGCCCTGTCGGCGTCAGTGGGCACGAGCCCGCCCAGGTCGGCCTCAGGCACGTTGATGCCCGACCCGGAGCGCACCGTTCCGCCGATGACGACCTCGCACCCGACGCGATCCGCTCCGCGCAGGGTCACGCGAAGCTCGACCGATCCGTCCGCGAGATACACGACTTCGCCCTGACGCAGCGCCGCGAGAAGCTCACGGTTGCGCACCGGCAACGCGGATGCGTCGTCCGCTGCGGCGGCGAGCGCCACAGCAGCGCCTTCATGCAGCGTGCGCGCGCCGCCTTCGAGCACGCCGAGGCGGAACTTGGGTCCCGGCAGGTCGGCGAGAATCGCAACCGGCTGGCGAAGCTCGCGCGCAGCCGCGCGCACCTGGGCGATGCGCCGCGCGTGATCCTCGTGCGTGCCATGCGACATATTGACGCGCGCGACATCCATGCCCGCGCCGATCGCACGCGCAATCACGTGGGGCCCGTCGGTGGCCGGCCCCAGAGTGCACACGATTTTCGTTCGATGCCACGCGGTTGCTCCCATTTCGCGCCTCCTCGTCGTTGCATACATGAAGTAGATTACGCGTGAGCTCCGCCGGTTCCCCGAAGATCACGGGAGTGCCTGTTGCCTGAGGATATTCGATTGACGCAAGAGATCGATGCAAGCGTTGTGACATTCCGGGACGCCCGACCCGCGAAGCCGAGGTGCTAGCATGCATGCTCTTCTGGCCGCGATTCCGATCGCGCTGCTCGTCGCTCTGCTGCTGGGCGCGCGCATGTCTGCCGCGAAGGCTGCATGGATCGCGCTCGCGGCGGCGCTCGTTTCGGCTGTCACCGCTTTCGGCTTCGATCCCGCGCATGGAACGACGCTCGCCGGCAATCTCACCGGCGTCATGGCGGAAAGCGCCTTCATCTCCGCCACCATCCTCTGGATACTTCTGCCTGCCCTCGCGCTGCACGAGTTGCAGACGCGCACCGGCGCGCTCGACGTTCTGCGCATGGCGCTTGCGAACGCGGCCCCCGACGCGGCGGGCAGGCTGATCCTGATCGGCTGGTTCTTCGCCCTTTTTCTCGAAGGCGCAGCGGGCTTCGGAACGCCCCTCGCAATCGCAGCGCCCATGCTGGTCGCCCTCGGATTGCCGCCGGTGGCTGCCGTTGCCACTGCCTTGCTCGGGCATATGACGGGCGTTGCGTTCGGTGCCATAGGCACACCCGTGCTCGCACAGGCCGAGCTCACCACGGCACCGGTCGCAGAGATCACCCGCTACACAGCGGTGCTCCTGCTCGCGCTCGCGTGGATTCCGGCGCTCTTCGTGCTGCAAGTCGCGCGCGCCGGCGCGGATGTGCAGTCGCCCTTCCCCTGGCGGCATGCCGTGTGGGCGACCGTGTTCTTCTGCGTGCCTTTCGGTCTCGCCGCGATGTGGCTGGGCCCCGAGCTGCCGACACTCGCCGGCGCACTGGTGGGCGGGATCGGTTATGCGGCGTTTTTGCGGCGCAGGAATGCGCGTACGGACGGGAACGTCCCGCACCGCGGGCTGCTACGGGCTGCGGCGCCGTATCTGGCGGTGATCGCGCTCATCCTGGCGACGCGGCTCATTGGGCCGGTGAAGGCGATGGCGACGAGCGTCACCCTGAGCTGGGAGCTCTACGGCGACTACTCCGGGACCATGCTGCCGCTGTACCACCCCGGCACGCTCCTTTTCGCGGCGCTCGTGACGGGTGCATGGATCCAGCGGGCGACGCCAGCGGACCTCGTGCAGTCGCTGCTGCGGGCAGCGGTGCGGCTCGCGCCCGCGCTGATCGCGCTCGTCGCGATGCTGATGCTGTCGCGGCTCATGCTGCATACCGGGATGATCGCCGAGCTCGCGCGCGCGGGGGTGCAGGGCCTGGGCGGGCTGTGGCCGGCGATCGCGCCGGGCGTGGGCGCCCTCGGGAGCTTCGTGACCGGGTCGGCGACCGCGTCGAACGTCCTCTTCACCAGTCTGCAGGACCAGGCCGCAAGCAGCCTCGGGCTGCCCCTTGCGGTCATCCTCGCGGCACAAACCGTGGGCGCTGCCGTCGGCAATGCGATATGCCCGCACAACATCATCGCGGGCGCCGCCGCCGTCGGCGCTGCCGGGCGCGAAGGCGAGATCATGCGGCGCACTTTACCGGCGTGCGCGCTGATCCTGCTCGTCGCAGGTCTCCTTGCGCTGGCGGCGGCGCGCTTTCAGGGCTCCTGAACCGCTCGGGGCACGATACCCCGGCAGCGCCGTTCGGAGCCGGCTTTTGGCTCAAGTACGGCGCGAATCCGCCGTAACCGGTGCAGAAACGCGCTCATCCCACTAGCGGCGTGGCGCCCGTCATCAATCTCCGAAGGCCCAACCGAGCAGTCAATGGCACCGCCACACGGAAACGCTACGCCCCGGGACATACCCGCGCTGCCTTCGCGCAACGAGGGCCGCGTGGGCATCAGCATCGCGCTCGGGGCCCCCTACAGCGTCACCCGGCATTTCTCCGTCACGAGCCTGATCGGGATACTTCTCGTGCTCGGGGTGCTTCTGCTTTTCTACCGCCACACCGCGTTCAACGCGATCAAGGATCACGAAGCCCGCAACAACGTTGCGATGACGCAGGTTTTCGCGAACACGCTGTGGCCGGTGCACGCCTCGTACATCGAGCACGCCAGCACCTATCCGCGCGAGACCCTTGCGCAGCGCCCCGAGATCGCACCGCTCAGGAGAGACGTGCTGCGGCAGATGCAGGGGTTGAACGTCGTCAAGGTCAAGATCTACGACGTCTTCGGCACGACCGTGTTCTCGACCGACCCCAAGCAGATCGGCGAGGACAAGAGCAGAAATGCCGGCTTCCTCGAGGCGAGCGGCGGCGGCGTGGCGACCGAAATCACGTTCCGCGACAAATTCGATGCTTTCGAAGGCGTCGTGAACGACCGCAATCTGGTCGCGTCGTACATCCCGCTGCGCAAGCACGGCAGCGACCGCGTGGAAGCGGTCATGGAAGTCTATTCGGACGTGACCGATTTCGTGGCACGGCTCGAGCAGACGCAGTGGCAGGTCGTCGGCACCGTACTCGGCAGCCTGACGCTGCTCTACCTGCTGCTCTTCGCGCTCGCGCGCCGCGCCGACGAGATCATCGACAGGCAGCGGGAAGAGATGCGCGTCGCGCACGAGAGGATGCTCGTACACCAGGCGCACCACGATACGCTGACCGAACTCCCCAACCGCGCGAGCTTCTCCGAGCGGCTGGACTCGATGGTGAAAGGCGCGAAAAGGGCGGGAACGAGCGTCGCGGTGCTGTGCATCGACGTGCACGGCCTGAAAGGCGTCAACGAGTCGCTCGGCCAGCTCACCGGAGACCGGCTCCTCAGAGCCGTGGGGGACAGGCTCACCGACTGTCTGCGCGAAGCCGACATCACCGCGCGCCTGGGCGGTCCGGAGTTCGCGGCGGCTCTTTCGGGGGTGAGGAGCATCGAGCAGGTCGCCAGCATCGCGGAGAAGATCCAGCGCGCGGTGACCCGCACCACCTACCCCGTGGACGGCCACGACCTCGCCGTCACGGTGAGCATCGGGATCGGCATGCATCCCGAAGACGGCGCGGATGCGCCGCAGCTCTTGAGCAGCGCCGATGCGGCCATGCATCATGCCGCCGCGCGGGGACACAACCACTACCAGTTCCATAGGCCCGACATGGATGCGCGCGCGCTCTCGGTGCTCATGCTCGAGCAGGATCTGCGCCGCGCGCTGGAGCGCAAAGAGTTCCTGCTGCACTACCAGCCGCAGCTCGATCTCAACACCGGCCGGCTGGTCGGCATGGAAGCGCTGATCCGCTGGCAGCATCCCGAGCGCGGCCTCGTCCCGCCGATGGAATTCATTCGGATCGCCGAAGAGCGCGACCTCATCGTGCCGATCGGCTGCTGGGTGCTGCGCGAAGCGTGCCGCCAGAACAAGGCGTGGCAGGATGCCGGCCTCCCGCCGCTCCCGGTTTCGGTGAACCTCTCGGCGCTGCAGTTCCAGCAGAAAGACCTCGCCGGCGATGTCGCCCGCGTGCTGCAGGAATGCGGGCTGGAGCCGCGTTACCTCGAGCTCGAGCTCACCGAAAGCGCCGTATTGCGCGACACCGAGAAATCGATCGCGACCATGCACGCGCTGCGCGCGGTCGGCGTGAGCATCTCGCTCGACGACTTCGGCACCGGCTATTCGAGCCTGAGTCAGTTGAAGCGCCTGCCGCTCGACAAGCTCAAGATCGACCAGGCCTTCGTGCGCGGTCTGCCCGACGACGAATACGACCTCGCGATCTCGAGCGCGATCATCGGCATGGGCAAGGCGATGAATCTCACGGTGATCGCCGAAGGCGTGGAAACCGAGGAGCAACTGCGCGCCCTGAAAGGGATCGACTGCGGCGCGATCCAGGGCTACTTCCTCTCGCGGCCTCTGAGCGCGGCGGCTTGCGCGGACTTCGCGCGGCAGACTCTCGCGCCGGCGTAGGTCCGCTCGCCAAAGGGGCAAGGTAAGATACATCCCTCACCGACCCCGGGGACTACGCATGAGTCTGTCTTTTCCTGCAACGCTGCGGATGGTGTCACTCGCCCTGCTGTTCACCCATGCCGGATGGCTCAATGCCGCGCAAGGTCCACAGGTCAGACAATCGCCCGTCGACACACCCCAGCGCATCCTGTTCGTCGGCAACAGCTACATCTACTACAACGACAGCCTGCACAACCATGTGCGCCGGATCGCGATTGCCGCCGACCCCTCGAGCGCGAAGTCACTGCAGTACAAGTCGGCGACCATCGGCGGAGCGCCGTTGGCCCACCACGACATCCGGCACCTGCTCGAGCCGGGCCATCTGGGGATGAAGCAGCCGTTCGACGTGGTGGTCCTGCAGGGCGCCAGCACCGACGTGGTGTCTGACGCACGGCGCGCTTCGTTTCGCGAAAAGGTGATCGAGTTCAACGCCGAGATCATGAAGCGAGGCGCCAGGACCGCGCTCTACATGACCCATGCGCACGTCAAGCCGAGCAAGTTCGCCAGCCCTGACGTGATCCGCAAGGTCGAAGACATGTACGTGTCGGTGGGCAACGAGGCGGGAGCTCTGGTGATTCCGGTGGGGCTCGCGTTCGAGGAAGCCTACCGGCAGCGGCCGGACATCCAATTGCACAAGGACTACGACGGCAGTCATCCCGACCTGATAGGGACCTACCTTGCCGCGTGCGTGGTGTACGCCAGCCTCTATGGAAAATCACCGGTCGGCAACTCGTACGACTACTACGGCAAGATCGATAAGGAAACGGCCGGCTTCCTGCAGAAGGTCGCCGACGAAACGGTGCGCAGGTTTTTCGGGCGCTAGGCAGTCCCGGTGCGCCTCCTGCACGGCCCGTCACAAAGAGTAGAGAAGCCATCTCGCTCACGCGCTGATGTCCGCGCGCACACGAGCATGCGGTGGATCCCGCGGTCACTCACGACGTGCGCCTTCCTGTGCGCCGCCCTGCTCCTGGCGGTTCCCGCATTCGCGAGCGAGCTCGTCTTCGTCCAGCCGGGGGAGCTGCCCATCGTCCTCACCGCGCCGCACGGCGGGCGCGAGAACGTCCCCGACTGCGAGCTGCGCACACCCGTGGGATCGCGCTTCGTTACCAGCACCGACTTCAACACCGACGTTCTGGCGGAGGGCATCGCCGCGGAGATAAAGCGCCTCACGGGCAAGGCACCGTACCTCGTCATCGCGAGATTCCATCGCAGGTACATCGACGCCAACCGCCGTCACGACGAAGCGTTTGCATCACCCGGTTGCAAGCCGGTCTACGACGCCTTTCACGCCGCCGCGCGCCGCTTCGTCGACGAAGTCCGCGCAAAGCATCCCCACGCCGCGCTCTTCGACATACACGGCCAGTCCGCTTACCCCGACTCCATCCTGCGCGGCACGGGCCACGGCGCAACCGTCAGGAATCTCCTCGCCCGCTCGGGCGCGTCGGCGGTGACGGGCCCCAACAGCGTATTCGGCCAGTACGCCGCGATGGGCTACCGCATCGCGCCGTCCAACGACACTCCACCCACGGCCAGAGTCGAGACCAGGGGCTATACCGGCGGTCACACCGTGCAGATCTACGGCAGCGGTGAGGCCGACGGCATCGACGCGATGCAGATCGAGTTCGGGCGCGACTTGCGCGAGCATCGGGTGGTTGCGAAAACGGCGGCCGACACTGCAAAGGCGATCGTGGTGTTCTACGAGCGTTACCTGCGCAGCGATGGGCTCGCGCGGTAGAGAAGCCGCCAGGCCAAGGTGGATGGCACTCCCCCGCCCCTGCCCCTCGAGCCCGGCAGTGCGGCTTCCGATCACCGGCGGCGTCGGCGCGCCTGTGAACCCGCTCGCGATCGAGTAAAGTGGCGGGGCCACGAACCCCGCAGACGGCCGGAGCGCGCATGCTGAGCACCGTATCTTTGAGCGTTAACGGCAAACCCGTTGCCGCCCGAGTCGAAGCGCGCACCCTGCTCGTGCATTTGCTGCGCGAGCACCTTCGTCTCACGGGCACCCACGTCGGTTGCGAAACCGCGCAGTGCGGCGCGTGCACCGTACATCTCGATGGCGCCCCGGTAAAAGCGTGCAGCATGCTCGCGGTGCAGGCGAGCGGCGCAAGCATTCTCACGATCGAAGGCGTCGCCGCGGCAAACGGTGACCTGCATCCGATGCAGGCCGCATTCAGGCAGCACCACGGGCTCCAGTGCGGGTTCTGCACGCCCGGCATCATCATGATGGCGCTCGATATCGTCGAGCGGCATCCGGACCCGACCGAGGAGCAGATCCGCGCAGGGCTCCAGGGCAATTTCTGCCGCTGCACGGGGTATCACAACATCGTGAATGCGGTGAAAGCGGGCGCCGCGGCGCTGCGACGCACGACGTCTCGAACGCAGGGCGAGAGCCACTCGCAACTCGCCGCTCGTCGAAGGGAAGAAAGATGACTGCATCGCCGATCGGCGCCCGCGTCGAGCGCAAGGAGGACTACCGCTTTCTCACCGGTAGCGGCAGGTATACCGACGACATCGCGCTCGAGCGCCAGACGCACGCCGCATTCCTGCGCTCACCGCACGCGCACGCGACGATCAGGCGCATCGACTGCGGCAGGGCGCAGGCCGCGCCGGGCGTGTTGGCGGTCTACACCGGGGCCGATCTGCCCGAGAGCGTCGGCGGGCTGCCGTGCGGCTGGCTCATCACCGACGTGCACGCGCAGCCGATGAGAGAGCCGAAGCACCCGCTGCTCGCGCAGGGCAAGGTGCGCTACGTCGGCGACCACGTCGCGGTCGTGATCGCCGAGACGCTGGCGCAGGCGAAGGACGCGGCCGAGCTGATCGAAGTCGATTACGAAGTGCTGCCCGCCGTGGTCGAAGCCGCCGATGCGCGCAAACCCGGAAAGCCCGCGGTGCACGAGATCGCGCCGGACAACACGTGCTATGTGTGGGCGCTGGGCGACAAGGCCGCGGTCAACAAGGCGTTCGCGCAGGCCGCGCACGTGACGAAGCTCCAGTTCGTGAACAACCGCCTCGTCCCGAACGCGATTGAGCCGCGCGCGGCGATTGCGAGCTACTCGCGCGCCGACGAGAGCTACACGCTGTACGTGACGAGCCAGAACCCGCACATGGCGCGCCTCCTTCTGAGCGCGTTCGTGTTGGGCATCCCCGAGCACAAGCTGCGCGTCATCGCGCCGGACGTGGGCGGCGGATTCGGTTCGAAAATCTTCGTGTATGCGGAAGAGGCCGTGCTCACGTGGGCAGCGAAACAGGTGAACCGGCCGGTCAAATGGACGGCCGACCGCGGCGAAGCGTTCACGTCGGACGCGCACGGCCGCGATCACGTGACGAGCGCCGAGCTCGCGCTGGATGCGCACGGCAGGTTCCTCGCGATGCGCGTCATGACGACCGCGAACCTCGGCGCGTATCTCTCGACTTTCGCCTCCTGCGTGCCGACGATACTCTACGCGACCCTGCTGGCGGGCCAGTACACGACGCCTGCGATTTACTGCGAGGTCACGGGGGTCTTCACCAACACCGCGCCGGTCGACGCCTATCGCGGGGCGGGCCGCCCCGAGGCGACTTACGTGGTCGAGCGCCTCGTCTCCGCGGCCGCGCGCGAGATGAACATACCCGACCCGGAGATCCGCCGCCGCAACTTCGTGAAGACGTTTCCGTACCAGACTCCGGTCGCGCTGTGCTACGACACCGGCGATTACGAGGCGACGCTTGGCGCAGCGATCGAGCTCGCGGACGTCGCAGGCTTCGAAGCACGCAGACGCGAAGCGGCCGCGCGCGGGAAGCTCCGGGGCATCGGCTACGCGACCTACATCGAAGCGTGCGGCCTCGCTCCGTCCAACATCGCCGGTGCGCTCGGCGCCCGCGCGGGTTTGTACGAAGCCGGCGAAGTGCGCGTGCATCCCACCGGCAAAGTGACGGTGTTCACGGGCTCGCACAGCCACGGCCAGGGCCACGAGACTACTTTTGCGCAGGTCGTCGCCGGGCGCCTGGGCATCGCCGTGGACGACGTGGAGATCGTGCATGGCGACACCGGGCGTGTCCTTTTCGGCATGGGCACATACGGCTCGCGCTCGCTCGCGGTGGGCGGCAGCGCCATCGTGAAAGCCCT
>CAZULX010000144.1:0-3060 GCA_964621335.1 uncultured Streptomycetaceae bacterium | reverse complement strand
GTGCGCGCCGCGGCCGGTCCGATTTTGTAGCAAGCGATATGCCGATCGGTGCCGCGGTCTCGAGCGTAAACGCCCGTGCGCGATCGAGTATGTTGCGCCCCGCGCGCGACGCTCGCGCGGTCAAACTACCGGTTCCGCGCGCTAAAAAAGCGGAAGCTGCCGCACCCGGCCGGGAACGGCGAAAAGGGTTTTGTCGAGCGACCTGCCGCGCTCTGCATCGAAGCCGATGCGCCTGCACGCGATATCGAAGCGCTGCCCGAGCAGCTTCGCGAGCTCGCCCGACCCGATCATGCGGCTGCCGAAGCACGGATCGTTCTCGCGTCCCGCCCGCATCTCCTGGACCCGGCTCATCACGTGCTTCGCCTTGAGCGGATAGTGCCGCTCGAGCCAATCCTTGAAGAGGTCCTTCACTTCCCACGGCAGGCGCATCAGCACATAACCCGCCTGCCTCGCGCCGTGCTCCCACGCCGCCTCCAGCACCGGCTCGATCTGCTGGTCGGTGAGAAACGGCACGACCGGCGCGACGAGCACGCACACCGGGATGCCGGCGTCCGACAGTGTCTTCATCGCCTGCAGCCTGCGCTTTGGTGCGGCGCAGCGCGGCTCGAGCCGGCGCGCGACCTCGTGATCGAGGTTGTTGCACGAGATCGTGACCCCGACCAGGCGCCTCTCGGCCATCGGCGCGAGGATGTCGATGTCGCGCTCGATGCCGGCGTTCTTGGTGATAAGACCGACCGGCTGGTTGAACTCCGCGCAGACTTCCAGCACCGAGCGCGTGATCCTGTATTCGCGCTCGATCGGCTGGTAGGGATCGGTGTTCGCGCCGATCATGATCTCGTCGCACTTGTAACCCGGTCTGGACAGCTCGCTCCGCAGAAGCTCCGCCGCATTCACTTTCGCGAAAAGCCGCGTCTCGAAATCGATTCCCGGCGAAAGGTTGCGGTAGGCGTGGCTGGGGCGGGCGTAGCAGTTGTGGCTCACGACGCCGCTCGCGATGAAATCCTCGGTCTCGGTGGTGATGTCGTAGAGGCGCATGGTTTCGAGCGGCTCGATGCTCAGCACGCGAAGCTGTGCATCGCTCTTTACGGCCTGACCCGAGATGTCGCGCTTGCGCGTGATTGCCGGATCGACAATATGAAAAAACCTCAAGTGTTCGCGTAGTCCGCCCGTAACCCGAACGACCTGCTGCGGCCGGTTTTCGCCGGGCCGATGCTCGATGACAAATCCGAAGCCGACGTCTTCCAGGCAGCGCGCGGCCCAGGAGACAATTTCCGGGTCGGTGTTGACGATCCGGAGAATCCCCTGACTATAGGTGCCTTCTGCATCGAAGAGACCCGCGAGGAACCCGGCCGACCAGGCGGGCACTGTATCGAGCGGCCAAGCAATCAGAGCACGTATTCTGTCCACGTTCGACCGGGCGTGAGTACGAATCGCCCTCATCTCCCGGCGCGCGCCGACCGCTCGTTGAAAAACCAGGTCGTGTGTGGCGATACCACAGTTGTGCAGATATCGCTGGGACCGCTGCAGCGCCTCGGAATCGCAGAGTGCCAATCTGAATTGGTGCTGGTCGCCGTGTACTCGATCCGCTCGAGCATAGCTATAGGACGCCAGCAAGGCGTCGCCCCGAATCATTCCGCAAAGATAGCCGCGCTCGTAATCCGTCGTAGTGGCAGGAGCCGGAGCGAATTTCCCCGTCCCCATCAGCTTGTTGTTTACCGTGAGGTGCGGCCTGTCGAAACGACCCGCATCGTTGTTGGTAACGAACTTCCAGCCGCGCTCGGTCAGAAATCGATGATCACCGCCTGTTATCAGCTCGGTGCCGTCCTCCAACGTGACGCGATAAGCGGGCTTGATCACACTCCAGTGAGCGAGCACCCGCTGCTTCACGTAATGGCGGTACCAGCCGCATCTGACCGTGCCATAAATCTCATCCCCGGGACGCACATCCGCGAGCGCCCGAGTGCGTCCGTCCGCCATCAAGACAGGGGTCTCGCCCCATGCGCAGTAGATGCAACCATGTTCGCATCCGGCATACGGATTGAGCGATTGCGAGAAACAGATGTCCGGCGACTGGTTGCGCGAGATGATGCTTTTGGCGCGCTCGACCGTGACGTGCGTCTTGAGCGGTGGCGGGTCGCCTTCTTCAGGCGTGTTCCAGCCATCGTCGAAAGCCTCGCGTTCGACCTTCTCGAAGCGGCCTTCGGGATTGGTGCCCGCGCCGCGGCCCTTGCGCGGATCGGTGTGTTTGCCGGAAACGGTCTTAAGAGGCATATACGAAATGGGTCCCTGCGGCCCGACAAAAGCGCGCGCGCGATCCGTCAATCCGTCCTGTCGAGGGGACTCCGCACGGCACGTCCACCTTTGTTGAGAACGTGTGTGTAAATCATCGTCGTCGAAACGTCCTTGTGCCCAAGGAGCTCCTGCACCGTTCGGATATCGTAACCGTCGTCCAGCAGATGCGTGGCGAACGAATGACGGAGGGTATGCGGCGTTGCGTGCTTCACGATCCCCGCATGGCGGAGCGCATCGCGCAACGCCCGCTGAATCGAGTCGGGTCCCGCATGATGCCTTCGCAAGACCTGGCTGCGGGGATCAACTGAGAGCTGCTGCGATGGAAAAATGAACTGCCATCCCCACTCCGCCGCCGCATTGCGATACTTCCGCTCCAGTGCATAGGGCAGGTAGACCCGGCCGTATCCGCCCCGCAGATCGCGCTCATGCAGCGCGCGAACGCGCACCAGATGACGCTCGAGATCTTCAGCGAGCAGGGCCGGCAACATCGTCACCCGATCGCGAAACCCTTTGCCCTCGCGTATCACAATCTCGCGCCGAGAAAAATCCAGATCCTTGACCCGCAGCCGCAGCCCCTCGAGCACGCGCATACCGGTCCCGTAGAGCAGCCGCAGCACAAGGCCGGGAGTGCCGTGCGTTTCCGCCAGCACGCGACGAACCTCTTCTTTCGTAAGCACTACAGGAAGCCGGGCCGGCCGCTTGGCCGAGACCACGTTCTCGAGCCAAGGCAGCTCGGTCTGCAACACGTCCTTATAGAGGAAGAGAATT
>CAZULX010000143.1:0-4630 GCA_964621335.1 uncultured Streptomycetaceae bacterium | reverse complement strand
GACCGGCTCTCGACGATCCATAACGCTCTGGAGAAGGGCGCCCGGCTTACAGAGATGTTGTGGGGCGCGAAACTCGCCTGCTAAGGCTAGGAATCGCCCCTTTTTGATTCGAATTCGTGCCAATACAAAGGCAGAGTTCGGTTCGACCCGCGATCACGGTGAGCCGGGTTTGGCGCGCGTGACGGTGCGCCCCGATTCCTTGGGGCGGTCTTGCAGTTATAGTGGCGGCTTGACCACGGCAAGTCCATAACGGCGCAGTCTGCTGCAATGCTGAACTCGCAAAAGGGAGGAAATGATGGACACTAACGCTACGCCAAAATCTTTGGCTGCGGTTGCGCATAAGCCCGACAGCACCGGCGGCCTGTCCATTGTCGACAAGCGCGCGCTGCCGCGCCATCTGCAGGAATACCTGGCGCTGCAAGACTTCATCGATCAGGCGCGCAAGATTTTGCCGCGGCCGATTTATGGGTATGTTACGGGCGGCGTGGAAGACAATGTTTCGCTGCGCGGCAACCGCAATGTATTCGATGAGATCGGCTTGGTGCCCAAGCCTCTAGTCGACACCACCGCGCGCAGCATGAAAACCACCCTCTTCGGAAAAACCTACAACGCGCCGTTCGGCTTCGCGCCGATGGGCGGCACTTCGACCGCGTGTTACCGCGGCGACACGGTGCTCGCTGGCGTCGCAGCGGAAGCGAACATTCCGATGATGATGAGCGGCGCATCGCTGATGAAAATGGAAGACGTCAAAGCCGCCGGCAGGACCGCAATGTTCCAGGCCTATCTGCCGGGCGACATCGAGCGCATCACCGAAACCTTTGAGCGCTGCGAGCGGGCAGGCTTTGACACCATCGCCGTCACCGTCGACGTGCAGGTGCCCGCCAACCGCGAGAACAACGTGCGCAACGGCTACAGCACCCCGCTGCGGCCTTCCCTGCGGCTCGCTTGGGATGTGGGCATACGGCCCAAGTGGCTGTTTGGCATGTTCCTCAAAACGCTGATGACCGACGGCATGCCGCGTGTTGAAAACATGGGCCCGCGCGTGCCGATGCTGTCGGTCGGCAGCAAGCGTGATTACGGCCGGCGCGACCGGCTGTCCTGGACGCACATTGCGCACATGCGCAAAATCTGGAAGGGCAATCTGCTGATCAAGGGCGTGGTCGACAAAGACTCCGTGCGCATTGCACGCGAGCATGGATTGAACGGCGTGATGGTGTCCAACCACGGTGGAAGGCAATTGGACGGCACCGTCTCTCCGGCGCGCGTGCTCCCGGGGATCCGCGAAGCCGCGGGCAAAGACATGGCGGTGATCATGGACAGTGGTTTTCGGCGCGGCACCGATGTGCTGAAAGCGCTGGCGCTGGGAGCGGATTTCTGTTTCATCGGCCGTCCGTTCTTGTGCGCCGCAGCGTGTGCCGGTCGGGGCGGCGTAACCCACGCGGTGAGTCTGCTGATGGACGAAATCGACCGCGACATGGCGCAGCTCGGTATCAACCATCCGAAGGAAATCACCAAGGACTATTTGATGCCGATGACGGGGGCGGATTTTATAGAATAAATTCGGCCAGCAGGGGGCCGGGACGCAATTTCACTGGTGCGATTCGCCCGAAAGGGTGACCGGCAGGTTCTGGCCGAGAGCAGCCTCCACGGTTAGTTTCCACTGCGACGCACCGCCGACGGGCTCAAACCATGCAGCCAAACGCAGCCTGCGCCGCCCGCGCCGGGTCGGCTGCGATCTCGGAGCCCCTGGAGGCGCCCGAGTAGCGCAGTCAAGGACGGGGTCGTCGGCGAGGACTGTCGAACCTCGTTACCGGTTCTACTGGCAGTGCCTTGCCGCGTCGATCACGTGGACGAGAATCGAGACGGTGCGTGAGTTCCGCAGCCGCCGGCCTTGGCGAGCAACGCAGGGTGCACCGCTACGAGAGCAAGTGAGTAGCGGCGCCGATCGGGGCGAGGAGAGCGCAGCCGACTCGGCGCCGCTTTGAGGCGGCTCACACGATGCGCTTCTCGCGTAACGCCGCGATCTCGTCGTCGGTCTTGTGCAGCAGATCGCGAAGCACCTCCTCGGTATGCTCGCCGAGTAGCGGCGGCGGGATGTGGTACTCGAGCGGCGTGCGCGAGTACTTGATCGGGTTGGCCACGAGCGGCACTGCGTCCGCCAGCGGGTGCGGCACTTCGATTTTCATGCCGCGGTGCTGCACCTGCGGATCGGCGTAGACCTGGTCGAGGCGGTTGATCGGTCCGCACGGTACGCCGATCGGCTCGAGCAGCGCGATCCACTCCGATGTGGTTCTGCCCCTCACGGCCGGTGCGAGCGCGTCGGTGCACGCCTGCCGGTTCGCGAGGCGCGTGGCGTTGGTCGCGAACCGTGGGTCGGCACCGACTTCCGGAAGTCCGGCCGCCTCGCAGAACCTGCGGAACTGAGCATCGTTCCCGACCGCGAGGATGAGATCGCCGTCGCGCGTTCGAAACGTCTGATACGGCATCACGTTCGGATGCGCGTTCCCCATGCGCACCGGCACTTCGCCGCCGATCAGATAGTTCGTGTTCTGGTTGGCGAGCCACGCGACCTGGGTATCGAGGAGCGCCATGTCGATGTGCTGGCCGAGTCCGCTTGTCTGGCGCTCGTGCAGCGCCGCGAGGATCGCAACGCTCGAGTACATCCCGGTCATGAGATCGGCGATTGCGACACCGACTTTCTGCGGTCCGCCGCCGGGCGCGTCGTCGCGCTCGCCGGTGAAGCTCATGAGCCCGCCCATGCCCTGGATCATGAAATCGTAGCCGGCGCGGTCGCGATAAGGGCCGGTCTGGCCGAAGCCGGTGATCGAGCAGTAGACGAGCTTCGGATTGCGTGCGCTCAGATCTTCATAGCCGAGGCCGTATCGCTTCAGGTCACCGACCTTGTAGTTTTCGAGCAGCACGTCCGACAGGCAGGCGAGCTCGCGCGCGAGCGCCTGTCCTTCCGGCCTGGAGATATCGAGCGCGACCGATTTCTTGCCGCGGTTGGCCGACATAAAGTACGCCGACTCGCGCGTCGAATTGCCGTTCCGGTCATGCAGAAAGGGTGGCCCCCAGCCGCGCGTGTCGTCCCCCGTGCCGGGCCGCTCGATCTTGATCACTTCCGCGCCGAGATCGGCGAGGAGCTGCCCGACCCACGGCCCTGCGAGGATGCGGCTTATGTCGAGCACGCGGATGCCTTCGAGCGGCGGACGTCCTTTCATTTGAATTCGACTTTCCCTGGGAGTAGATTCGACGCAAAGCTTGTACCCCGGTTCCTGGTCCATCGACAAGCACCCAGAGGAGGAATCATGAGCGTTGTTGCGAGAATTGTTTGCGCGTTGCTCCCCGTGTTGGCGCTGGCGCTGCCGTCCGCGGCGCTCGCCCAGTCCTATCCGTCCAAACCGCTGCGCCTGATTTTGCCATTTCCGCCCGGCGGCCCGACCGATATCGCTGGCCGCGTCATCGGCCAGAAGCTCTCGGAGCAGCTCGGGCAGCCGGTCATTCCCGACAACCGTCCGGGCGCGACCAGCAACATCGGCCTCGAAATCGCCTCGAAAGCGCCGCCCGACGGCTACACCATCGTGCTCGCTGCGCCGCCGATCGCGATCAGCCCGTCACTGTACGCGAAGCTCAACTACGACGCACAGAAAGACCTCGCGCCGATCACGCTGGTCGCCGCCATGCAGAACGTGATGGCGGCGCACAACTCGGTGCCGGCGAAGACGCTGAAGGAAATGATCCAGCTCGCGCGGAACAATCCCGGCAAGCTCAATTTCAGCTCGAGCGGCGCCGGCAGCACCAACCATCTCGCGAGCGAGCTCTTCAGGAGCACGTTCGGGCTGAAAATGGTGCACGTGCCTTACAAAGGCAATGCTGCCGCGCTGATCGCCTTGACGAGCGGCGAAGTCGACTTCGGAACCTACGCGCTGCCGCCGGCGATATCGCCGATCAAGTCGAAGAGGGTGCGGGCGCTCGCGCTGCTCTCCGACAAACGCGAGCCCGCGATTCCCGACGTCCCGACCGCCAAAGAGGCGGGGGTCGAGAATTTCGTCGTGCCGATCTGGTACGGCATGCTCGCGCCGGCGGGCACCCCGCGCCCGATCATCGACCGCCTGAACGGCGAGCTGCACAAAGCGCTCGCGTCGGCGGATTTGAAGGAGCGTCTGGCGGGCATCGGTGTCGCGCCGCTCGTCAATACGCCCGAGCAGTTCGCCGAGTTCATCGCGCAGGAAAAGGCGCGCTACGCCAAGGTGGTGAAGGCCGCCGGCATCAAGCCGATGTAGCGAGCGCGACCGCTAAAAGGAAAGGAGGTTACGGAGGGAAACCATGGGTTTCCTTCCGTTCGTGGGGCGGCGAGGCCCGAGCCGAAGGCGAGCGCCGCCCCCTACCCGGCCGCGGCCTGCGCCGCGACCGGCTGGCCGCGGCGGCGCAGGATCCAGTAGACCACGAAGAGCCACACAGGCACGCACGCGACGTTCGCGAGCTCGCGGCGCGGGTGCAGCAGCACGACGAGCGCGGTTGCCGCCAGCACGAGCCGCAATCCGACATCGACGACCCGGCTCCCTGAGAACCGCGCCTGGATGGCGAATGTGATGCCGATCGAAGCGGTCAGTATGAGCAGCATCGCGCC
>CAZULX010000142.1:0-2593 GCA_964621335.1 uncultured Streptomycetaceae bacterium | reverse complement strand
TATTCAGCGATGTCGGCAGTGTGATTCTTCAGCGTCTCGCGCACCTGCGGGCGCGCCAACGTGACCGGCTTATCGCCGCGCTGACGCTCGTTCCTGCGCTTCGCTTCGGCGTACCACGACACGGCCGCGAGCGCGCGGCCGCAGCGCACCGGCGACTTGTAGTGCGGCAGCCGCGCTTCGTCGAGCATCGCATACGCCACTTTCGCGGTGACGTCGCGCGCGCTCCAGCACAGGAAGACGGGCTTGTCGGTCGTCTTCGCCGCCGCCACGATCTCGCGGGCGACCTTGTCGGCGAGATCGCCCTGGAGGGACGCGTTGATCATCGCGATCGAATCGACGTTCGGGTCCTCGATGATCGCCTGCAGCGTGCGATTGATGAGCGTGGTGTCGTTGAAAATCGCCGCGGTCACGTCGACCGGGTTCAGCAGCGAACCGAACGACGGAACGAACTCACGGAGCTTGTCGAGCGTGTGCGGGCTCAGCTCCGCGAGCTGCATGCCGCCCGCGATGATCTCGTCGGTCATCAATATGCCGGCGCCGCCGGAGATCGTGATGATCGCGAGGCGGTTCCCCTGCGGGAGTCTGCGCGACTGGAAAGCGCGCCCGAAGTCGACGACGTCCTGGATATCGTCGACCTGAATGATGCCTTTCTGTCTGAAAACCGCGCGGTAGAGCGCCATCGCGCCGCCCAGGTTGGCGGTGTGCGAAGCCGCCGCGCGCTGCCCCTGCTCGGTGTTCCCCACTTTCCACATGAGGATCGGCTTGCCGGCGAGGAGCGCCTTTTCGCCGACGTCCACGAGCCTGCGCGCGTCCTTCAGGCCTTCGACGTAACCCGCGATGATCTCGGTCTGCGGATCGCGTATGAAGTACTCGAGAAAGTCGAGCGTCGAGACCCCGATCTCATTGCCGGTCGTCACCATCTGGCGGAAACCGAGGCCGCCGTCTTTGGACGAGAGGTTCATCACCGAGAAACCGAAACCGCCCGACTGCGAGACCATGCTGACCGGTCCCGGGTCGTAGTCGAAACCGAAGACCGAACCGAATCCGGCGAATACGCCGTCGGCGATGTTGATCATCCCCTGACAGTTGGGACCGATCACGCCGATGTCGTGCTCGCGCGCGATTGTCGTGAGCTCCTTCTGCAGATCGACGCCGCCGCCGCCGACTTCGGAAAACCCCGAGCTGAAAATGATGACGTACGGCACGCCTTTCGCGCCGCACTGCTGCAGCATGTCGACGACGCGCGATGCGTTGACGAGGATCAGCACGAGGTCCGGCGTCTCGGACACGTCGGCGAGCGACGGATAACACCTCACTCCCGCCACTTCCTCGTAGCGGGGGTTTACGGGATAGAGCCTGCCTTTGTAGGCGTGAGACTGGAGATGCTTCAGCGGTTGGCCGCTGATCGTGCCGAGGTCCTGCGAGGCGCCGATGATGGCGATCGCGCGCGGATTGAAAAATCGTTCGAGGTCGGTTCGCATTGGGGTCTGTCCCGGAGTTTCGCCGTAGCGAAAACCGGGACTGACCCCGGTTCGTGCGCTGGATTCGTGAGGGAAGCAATCATATGCGGGAGCGGCGCTTGTGCTCAACTGCTATCATCCTGCTTCTTCAGCGAATCCGCATTACAGACGATGAGCACAGCAGCAGTGGTCGGCTCCCGCCTCGGGGGCATGAAAGACGTGTGGTTGATCTCCGCGGGCCACGGCCTGACACACTGGTACACCGCGACTTTCTACCTCCTGCTGCCGCTGATCGGTAAAGAGCTCGGCCTCTCGTACACCGAGATCGGGCTCATCATGTCCATACAGCACCTCGCGGGCGCGATCTCCAACCTCCCGGGCGGCGTGCTCGTCGACATCATCGGCCAGAAGGGCTACCTCATGGCCGCCTCGCTCTTCTGGGTCGGCGTGCCGTACGCCTTCATGAGCGTGACTCACGACTTCTGGATGCTGCTCGTGTGCGTGACGCTGGTCGGCATCGGCAACAACATCTGGCATCCCGCCGCGATACCGACCCTCGCTCACCGCTATCCCCAGCGCAAGGGGCTCGTGCTCTCCTTCCACGGCATGGGGGGCAACATCGGTGAAGCTTTCGCGCCGGTCGTGGTCGGCGCGCTGCTCGGCTGGTTCACCTGGCGCGAAGTCGTCGTCATCAACGTCGTTCCCGGGGTCACGATGGCCGTGCTGATACTGGTCATGCTGGGCGCATTCGCCGCGACCCGCGCGGGCGACGAGAGCGTCAACGCGGGCGGCGAGAAGCGGAGCCTCAGGACATACGCGGGCGAGTTCGCGAGCCTCCTCAGGAACAAGAGCCTCATGATCGTCTCGGTGAGCGCGTCTTTCCGCACCATGACGCAGGCGGGGCTCCTCACCTTCCTCCCCGTTTACCTCGCTTATGAGCTCGGCTATTCGGCACTGATGGTCGGCGTGTGCCTGACCGTGATCCAGGTCGCGGGCTTCCTGGCGGGTCCGGTCGGCGGGCACCTGTCGGACAAGATGGGGCGCCGCCGCGTCGTCATGTCGAGCATGCTCTTGTCGGGGATCATGGTGATCGGCATGGTGCTCGCCGGCAACAGCCCTCTTTTCGTCGTTTT
>CAZULX010000141.1:0-4323 GCA_964621335.1 uncultured Streptomycetaceae bacterium | reverse complement strand
CCTGGCGCCGATCCTCGACTGGCTGCGGGATACGCTGGACGAGTGAGCCGTCAACAAATCATCGAGCGCAGCTTGTTGCCTTTCGCCACGATGTTCTTCGACGCATCGCGGGTGAAATCGCCTTCGGAATCGTAGTAGCCGCGGATCTCGCTCTTCGTGTCGCGCAGTATCTGGTCGCCGTTCGCCTGGTTCTCGATACTGCCGACGACGATCCCCGCGCGGTCGCGGATGGGTTCGGGTTGATTCAAGTGCATTGCTCGCCTCCTGTGTCCCTGGCGCCGATGCAAGTCACGCGCCTAATGTAGACTACCCCTCCCACCACCAGAAAGGGGCCGCCATGATTTACGAAATGAGGACGTACGACATCAAGCCGCGCTCGCTGCCCGAAGTCGAGAAGCGCTTCGGAGAGCAGTACGAAAAGCGCAAGAAATACTCCGAGCTGGCCGCTTTCTGGCACACCGAGATCGGCCCGCTCAACCAGATCATCCACGTCTGGGGTTACAAGGACATGGACGAGCGCAACAAGATCCGCGAGGCCGCCGTGAAGGACAAGGCGTGGCCGCCGAAGATCGCCGAATTCATCGTCTCCCAGAAATCGGAGATCATGATTCCGTTCTCGTTCATGAAGCCGATCCCGCAGGGCAAGCAGGGCCCCTTCTTCGAGATCCGCACTTATCACTTCGCCGGCGGAGAGCTCCCGATCATCAAGAAGAACTGGGAAAACGCGATCGACGTGCGCCTCGAGTTCGGTCCCGTCACCGCGGTCTGGTTTTGCGAGCTCGGCAAGGTGAACACGTTCCAGCACATCTGGCCGTACGCGAGCCTCAACCAGCGCGAAGAAATCCGCGCGAAGGCCACCGCGACCGGTTTGTGGCCCGCCGGCAAGAAAGCGATCAAGGAAGGCGGACGCGACTACGAGCTCATCGCGCAGGAAAACAAGATCGTCATGCCCTCGTCGTTCTCGCCGCTGCAATAGGCCGGGAGCCGGGGTGAACGAGGAGCTGTATCAGCGAGGCATGGCGCAGCGCCGCAAGGTGCTGGGTGACAAGCACGTCTCGAGACGGCAGGCGAGCGACGATCCGTATACGAAGCAGCACAATGAAGTCGTCACGCAGCTTGCGTGGGGCGCGATCTGGTCGCGCCCCGGTCTCGAGCTCAAGACGCGCAGCCTGGTGACGATCGCGATGCTGACGGCGATCAACCGCAACGACGAGCTGAAGGGCCACATCAACGGCGCGCTCAACAACGGCGCGACGCCCGACGAAATCGCCGAAGTGTTCCTGCACGCGAGCGTGTATCTCGGGTGGCCCGCGTCAGGGACGAGCTTGCGTGTCGCGGTCGAAGTTTTCCGCGAGCGAGGGTTGATCTAAGCGATCGTCCTTCCGGCGCGGGCCGGAATCAAGAAACCACCCCCACCCTAACCCTCCCCCTGAAGGGGAGGGAATAACTCTCCTTCCCCCTCAGGGGGAAGGTTGGGATGGGGGTGGTTTTGTCAGGCAGCGGGAATCATCGGCACAAGTAGGTAGGACTGCTTGTCCCTACCCGAATAGATCGTGTTCTCCGCCCCCGCGTTGTAGTCGCAGTGGTAGTGCGTGTAAGGCGCGCTGCCTTGCCCGTCGCGCGGCTGGATGTCGACGCGGAGCTTGTGGCCTTTCTTGAACACCATCGAGGTCGGCCACACTTCGACCTGGCACTCGACGGGTTCGCCGGGATTCAACCACCAGCGCTCGTCGTGCGCGTGATAAGGCCGGTACGGCAGCGATTTTTCCTTGTCGAGCTTGCGGTGCGACGCGCGCAGCCAGCCTTTGGTCACGCACGGCACGGGCTGGCCGTGCTGTCCCACTTCGCACACGTCTTTGCCGTCCGCGTCGATGTTGCGGATCGTCACGAAGATGTCCATGTCTTCCGACGTGCTGGACACCCACACGTTGAGCACGAGCGGTCCGGTGACTTCGCTGTCGTGAGGCATGGCGTCGGACTCGAACGAGACTCCGGTGCGTCCGGTGTTGCCGTGCGTGGTCGCGAGCGACGAGCCCGAGGCAATTCCCGCTTTCGTGGAGCCCGAAGCGGAGTACGTCAGCTTGGCCTCGGCCTTGGGCGCTTCGCAGGTGAGCGTGCCTTCGCACGCCATCGCTTCGGACGATAGCTCGCGCTCGATGCTGAGGTAGACCTTGTTCCATTGCGTGCGAGCGAGCGGCCATTCGTTCTCGGTGCGGAATGGGTAGCGCTCCGGGCTTCCGCCCGTGCGGATCTCGAGCTTCACCGGCGGCTCGTTCATGATTCCGGTATCGATGCCTTTCAGCCAGTGATCGAACCAGCGAAGCTGGTCCATGCGCCCTTCGTCGGAATGGAAAGGATGGAAGTGCGTGCCGGTGTGTATGCGCAGTTTCTTGTTTTTCGAAGCGGCGAGCATATAGCCCTCGGTGTTGCCGCGCAGGTGCATCGAGAAACCGCCCCAGTTGCCGACGCTGTAAACCGGGATGTTGATGCGGTCCCAGCGCGCGCTGTTCATGCGCCACCACTCGTTGTCGAGGTCGTTCCTCATCATGTTCCACATCATGTCGTTGTGGAACGCGTCGGGGTTGTAGCTGCGCGGGCGGCCCAGCAGGTGATGCGCGGTGTGCGTTAGCCACCAGTTCCCGATGAAGCCCAGCGCGAATATCCCGCCGTGGTAGCCCTGGTCGCGGTACTGGTCCGCGCGCCCCTCCCACGGCATGATCGCCTTGAGCGACGGCGGCTGCATGTTGGCTGCGCGCCACTGCGAAGATGCGTGATAGGAGATGCCGAGCATGCCCACGCTTCCCGAGCACCACGTCTGCTTCGCGACCCATTCGATCGCGTCGTAAGTATCCACGCCTTCCTGGTACGAGCTCGGCTCCGACTGCCCCGGGGAGCGCCCCGCCCCGCGCGAATCGACGCGCATCGCAGCGTAACCGCGCGGGCACCACCAGAGCGGGTTCACCGTCTCCCAGTTCATGTGCTCGTTCGCCTCCTCTCCGAGGTCGGCGGGCGGCACCCACAGCTTGTCTTTCTGATAGACGCCGATGTTGAAGATCACAGGCACTTTCTCGCTCGTATCGGGCCGGAAGATGTCGCCGTAGAGATACGAGCCGTCGCGCATCGGGATCCGCACGTTTTTCTCGACGATCAGCTTCAGGTCGCGCGGCTGCGAGCAGCCGGCCGCTTTTTCGGGCATATCCATGTCGGGAGTCTCCAGTAGAGTGCGGCGCGGCGGATCGAGCGGCCGCATGGGGCCGCTTCGATGCCTGGTCGAGGTCGAACCGGCACTTGCTTGCCGTGATCTTAGCAGAATGCCATCATCGGCCGGCCAACAAAGGAGAGACTTACATGGGCGGGAAGAAGCGCGGCACGAACGGCAAGAGCGAAGCCAAAAGCGATTACAGGAAGCGTTACAAGCGCGGCATGGACCTGCTGAAGAAAATGGGCCGCGAGGAGCTGATGCTCGATCAGAAGGCGCTCTCGCCCGAGCTCTACGAGATTTCGGTCGGGCATCTCTTCGGCGACGTATGGGCGCGGCCGGGCCTCTCCCTGCGCGAGCGCCAGCTCGTCACGCTTGCGGCGAACATCGCGCTCGCCCGCCCCAGCGGCAATCACTCGCACTATCGCAGCTCCGAGCACATCGGCATCACGCGCGAGGAAATCATCGAGGTCATCATTCAGGTCGGTCACTACGCCGGCTGGCCGACGATCTCCAACGCGGTGCGCCAGTACGGTGCGGTCATCAAGGAAGAGGAAGACATCAAGAAGGGCAGGAAGAAAAAACGCGAGCTCGTCTGATTCAACAGCCCCTCATCCCCGACCCTTCTCCCGGAGGGAGAAGGGAGGCAGGCGTCTCTGCCTTCGGGAGAGGGAAGATTCGTGCTGCGCAAGCGTTGATACGCCCGCGCAGCGAGTTCAGATCGAACCTCTCTCCCCTCGGGAGATGGGTAGGGTGAGGGAAAAGGAGTCGATATGAAAGTCGGTTTCATCGGACTGGGCACCATGGGCGCCTCCATGGCGCTCAACGTGCGCACAGCGGGCCACGAGCTCACGGTATACGACTTGAACCGCGACGCGGCGAAACCGCATCTCGAAGCCGGGGCCGCTTGGGGCGAAGGGCCGCGCGCGGTCGCGGAGGTGTCCGACATCGTCTTCACTTCTCTGCCGGGTCCACGCGAAGCCGAAGCGGTCGGAGAAGAGCTGCTCGAATCGATGCAAAAAGGCGCTGCGTGGTTCGATCTTTCGACCAACTCGCCGACCGTCGTGCGGCGCATCCATGCGAAATTCGCAGCGAAAGGCCTGTCGATGCTCGACGCGCCGGTG
>CAZULX010000140.1:0-2995 GCA_964621335.1 uncultured Streptomycetaceae bacterium | reverse complement strand
AGCAGCGGACTCAGGGAGGGCATCCTCGTCAACGTCGAAGACGTGAAGCCGTTGCAGACGGACGCGAGGCAGGGCTGGGGCGTGAGCGACTTCCGCCTGCCCATCGGCCGCCACAACGGGAGCGCGAGCGCGCTCTACTGGGCGAAGCTCCGGCCCGGAGAAGTTCACCACAAGCACCGCCTCGACAATTGCGAGGAGCTCTACTACGTCATCCGCGGCAACGGGGTCGTGGGCGCGGGCGACGATCGCGCCGAAGTGCGCGGCGGCCACGTGCACTTCGTTCCCAAAGGCGTCGAGCGCTTCATCTGCAACACGAGCGAGACCGAGCCGCTCGAAGTGATCGGGGTCTACACCGGCGCGGGCAGCATCGAGGAGGCGGGCTACGTGTATACGGGCGAAGTGACCGGCGCGGATATGAAGGTGCGCGCCGCATAGGCTCTGCGTGCGATTCAGCGCCCGGCGCGTTTCGCCTCGTCTGACAGCGCGGCATAGAGGCGGGTGGCGATGTTGGCCGATCCGGGCGCGTGCACCGTATCGCGCACGACCGCGGTCGACCACTCCACCATCCCGGGTTTCGATTTCTCGTAATGCACGAAATGCTTCTCGCGGGCTTCGAGAGAAGTGAATTCGTAGAAGCACGCGTGCTTCGCCCACCCGGCGACCGACACGAGCTTGCGCACGCGTATGCAGCCGGGCAGCGTCTCCAGTGACGGCAGGCGCCAGCGCGCATACCAGTCGGCGAGCGCCTCCTCGTCCCTGAACGACGCGGGGTTGAAGCTCCCGAGCTGTATCGCGGGAGCCGGCAGCATGCCCTCAGTGCCCGCGGTTGCGCCGGGGCCGTCGATGCGCGCTTCCTGGAGCATGATGTTGGTGCGTTCCGCGACCCGTTTTCCGAGCATCGCGCGGTCCTGCCCGCTCATGCCCGCGTGGAAGTCACGAGGGCTCGGGTTCACGAACGCGTGCGCTTCGGTGCCCCCGAACATGAGGATGTAGCGATCGCCGGTGGGCACCTCCGGCTCTGCTTTTCGCTTGTGACTGATACGGCCGCCGCCGCCGAGCGGCGTGAAGTCGCTTTCCGACGCGTAATGCGCCGCCCACAACACGCCGGGGCGCGCGAGCACCCTCGGTATGTAGACCTCGTGCGTCCAGGAAAGAACGTCGCCGCGGTCCTCGTCGGCCAGGTTGTACCAACTGATCCAGAACGCGCGATCGATCATGCGTATTTCCTGACGTAGTTTTCGTGCCGGAACAGGAAGTCGGCTCCGACCACGCGGTGATCGAAGGTCCCTGCGCGGAAGCGATAGTCGACGAAGCCGACTTCGCGCGTACCCCAGTGCAGCGTCGTCGGCGGCGAATTCACGCACGCGGTGGAAGGCGCCCAGAGATAGTAGATGCCGTCGACCGAGAACGAGCGCGTCTGATGCTTGTGGCCGGTGCTCACGAGTCGCACGCCGTGCTGCCGGCACAGGTCGAGGAGGCGCGCACGGCTCGCCGCGTCGATGCAGGATTGGCGCAGCGTGAGGTCGTCGTGGTCGGGCTCGGACGGATGGTCTAGGAAGAGCGGCTTGTGCAGGAAGAGTGCGATCGGCCTGGACTGGAGCGCGGCCATCGTGCTTTCGAGCCATTGCCACTGTTCGGCTTCCGCGGGCTGACCGTCGCTGCCGAGGAGCTGCGAGTTCAGCCCCACGAAGCTCCAGCCGGCGCGCTCGAACGCCCAGCGCTCCTCGCCGAAGTAATTCACGAAACGCGCTCTGCGCTCGTCGTTCACGCGCTTTTCCATCTTGCCGGAGATCACGTTGTCGCCGATGTCGTGGTTCCCGGGCAGAAAGCGGCACGGCACCGTGAGGCGGCCCATGCACTCGCGCGCGAAGGCATAATCGGCCTCCGTGTCCGGATCGCCCATGATGAGATCGCCGTTCACGATGACGAGATCGGGCCGCTCGTGTCCAATCCAGTCGCATACCTTCCGCCAGTTGTCGAAATGATGCTCCTGCCCCGCGCCGAGGTGCAGGTCGGCCACGTGCACTACTCTGAATCCGCTCGCTACAGCTTCAGTGTTTTTGCGATCCATACTCGCACTCGTCGGTCTGTGCGTGCCCTTTCCCATGGAGACGCACCAGACCCAGGTGATCTCTAGCTGGAAGCATCTGGAAGTCGGTATGGCCCCCAGTCCAGCCACTGGCTCAGGCCTCGGCCCATGATCCATTCCAGATCGTCGGCTGTAAGCCACGCCATCTCTTCGGTGAACATCGCGACGGTGTCCCGGTATGACGCCGTCGGCGGCAGGCGGCTCAGGTCGCTGCCCCAGAACATCCGCTGCGGCCCGAACGCATCGTAAACGCGGCGCACGTACGGGTGCAGCGAGCGGTACGGATAGGTGTCGTTCGTATAGCACGGCAGCGCGCTCACTTTGACGCCGACGTTCGGCCGCTTCGCGAGCGCGAGCAGCTTGTCCAGCTCCCGGAACGCTTCCTCGTCTCTTGTCCGCATGGGGAGAGACATGTGGCACAGCATCAGCTTGAGCCGCGGATAGCGTTTAGCCACACGATCGACGTGGTGCAGTACGGGATGCGCCACGTGCACCATGATCGGCACGCCCGCTTTTTCCGATTCCTCCCACAGCCAGTCCACCCGCTCTTCCGCAAGCAGGGCGGCGATCGCGGGCCGGTGGAAGGAGTAACGAAAGCCGAGCATCCCCGGCTGCTCGCGCCAGGTGGGAATCAGCTCGCGCGAGGCCGGATTCTCCAGATCGACTCGCCCCATTGCGGCGAATCGCGCGGGGTGCCGGCGCGCGGCATCGAGCACGAGATCGTTGCGCTCGCCGTCGAGAAAAGGCGGCACGAGCACTGCGCGATCCACTCCGGCCGCATCCATCTCGCGCAGCAGCTCGTCGGCTTCCAGGGGCGTTTCTCTATGCGAGGTTTCCCCGGCCCGCCACGGCCTCTCGGGCGAATTCGCGCGCCATATGTGTACTTGTGCGTCGGTGATGAGCATT
>CAZULX010000139.1:0-4314 GCA_964621335.1 uncultured Streptomycetaceae bacterium | reverse complement strand
GCGGCGGCGGGCCTGCATGGCGTCGTGGTTGAACTGCGCGGCTTCCGCCTTGCGGCGGGCTTCCGCGTTTTCGGCCATGATGTCGTACGCGGCACGATCGATGTTCAATCGCTCGTGGAACGGGTCCTCGTCGTCTATCGTCGGGACGATTTTTTCGGCGGCCGGAGTCGCGTCGATCGATTCGGATGCAGCCGGCAGCTCCGGCTCGGGTTCGGGACGCGCTTCGGGCTCCACAGGCTGCACCGGCTCCGCGCCTTTCGCCCTCGCCTGGGCGCGTGCCGCCATTTCGGCGATCACGCGCTCGAGCGCGGTGGGCACGTGCTCGGGTCCGGCGGACGCGACCGGCTGCGGGCGGTCGAGATCGACGACGGGGAATTCGCTGGGCGGTGCCTCAGCGGACACGGGCGGTGCTTCGGTGGACGCCGTGGCCCCCCCGGGAATCTCGACGGTGATATCGAGAGCGGCAGGAGGCTCCCGGGCCTGAGCCGAAGCCCCTGCACGCGCCGATTGAAGCTCAGGCCAGCTTCCGCCAGGCGGTATTGTCGCCGCGAAATCGGTGAGCGGCGGCGCTGCCCGCGGCTGGCGGGCGGCCTCTTCGCGCGCGCGGCGCTCCGCCTGCACGCGCGCGTTCAACTGGCGCACGCGGTCGGCGATGTCCATCTCGGGCTGTGGCACTTCGTGGGCGCGTCCCTCGGCCTCCGCGGTGGCACGCACCGCTTCGCGTGCCTGCTCGGCCTCGGCCTCGAGCTCGCGCACGCGCGCACGCGCCGCTTCAGCCTCGTGCGCCTCCGGGTTATCGGCGTGGGCGCGCACCCCTTCCATCGCCTGCAATTGCGCTTCGAGCGCTTCGCGCGCCCGCGCTTCGGCCGCGGCACGCGCCTGGGCCTGCTCTTCGTTTTTTGCGCGCTTCTCCGCTTCGAGGCGCGCGTCTTCCTCGGCCTCGCGCTTCGTCTCGGCGAGCGTTTTCGCGCGCTCTTCGGCCTCTGCGCGCACGCGCGCTTCGGCTTCCGCGCGCACCGCTGCTGCTGCGGCGGCGCGCGCACGGGTTTCGGCCTGCGCGCGCTCGTTCGCGTCGACGGCGGCGCTCGCCTCCATTTCCGCGCGCTCGCGCTCCTCGACTGCGGCGCGTGTGGCTTCTTCGGCTTTCGCGCGCGCCTGCGCTTCGGCTTCGGCGCGTGTTTCGGCGAGCGCACGGGCGCGCGCTTCGGATTCCTGCCGCATCTGCGCTTCGAGCACCGCGCGCGCTTCGGCCTGCGCGCGCTTGGCTGCGTCGGCGGCCGCGAGCGCGTGGCTCGCCGCTTCCATGTTGAGCTTCGTCATGGCTTCGGCCGAGGTGAAATCGAGATCGCCGGCGTCGCCCGCAGGCCCCGGCGCCGCCCGCGCCGGCCCGGACACCGCCTTGATATAGCCGTCGGCGACGAGGGTGTTGATCGCGTGCTGGAGCTGGGGCCCTGTCATCCCGGAGCGCGCCAGGAGGTCGGCCATGCTCGATTTGCCGTCCACCGACAGGAACACGAGGCCGAGCTCGCGCGGGAGCTTGACCGACTTGTTCCTGATTTCGAGTATGCTTTTCGCTGTCTTGGTGTAGACGGTTTCAGGCGCGATAGGAGCCATAGCGACCCACGTTGCGATGCCGCAATCATTATAGTTAAACTGCCTGCCTATCACACAAGTCCGGATGCGCCGGAAAAAGGCAGGTATGCGCAGGCGCAACGAGTTCGACGTCGAGAACCGCATCAACACGACCGACTCCGATGCGGTTGCACGCGAGGTCTGCGGGATCTACCAAAACCTCTACCAGAAAGCCGACCCCGGGAAGATCGGGCAGGCTTTCCACGACGTGACGCTGCTCTACCGCGGGGAATACCCCGGCTACCACGCGTGCGATACGTCGTATCACGACATACAGCACGTGCTCGACGTGACGCTCGCCATGGCGCGCCTCATGGACGGCTGCGTGCGCTCCACGCACGCCGGCGTGCTCACCGATCGCCTTTTCAATTTCGGCATCGTGACGGCGCTCTACCACGACTGCGGCTACATCCGGCACCGCAAGGACACGCGGCACGCGAACGGCGCCGAGTACACGAAAACGCACGTCTCGCGCGGCGGACGCTTTCTCGAAGACTACCTGGTGAAGCTCGGCATGCAAGACCTCGCGCCGGTGGCCCCGCTCACGCTGCACTTTACCGGCTACGAAGTGCCGATCGAGAAAATCCGGCTCGATCCCGAGTACCGCCTGATCGGCAATCTGCTGGGGAGCGCCGACATCCTGGCGCAGATGGCCGACCGCTGCTATCTCGAGAAGTGCTACGACCGGCTGTATCCGGAGTTCGTGTCCGGCGGCATCGCGCGCCACGCGACGCCCGACGGCAAGGAACAGGTCATATTCGAGTCCGCCGCCGACCTGATCTTCCAGACGCCGCGGTTCTATCACAGCGCGCAGAAGCGCCTGAACGTCGACCTCGGCGGCTACTGCGACTACATCGGGAAGCACTTCGGCGGCGAGAACCTCTATTACACCGAGCTCGACAAGAACATCGAGCACGCGCGCAAGATCGCCGACCGCGAAGATCTGTCGATGCTGCGGCGAAAGCCGCCGGAGACCGTTTCGCCGGAAGGCGAGGACGAGCGGCTCATTTGAAAAAAAGTGATGAGAAGGGGTGATGAGAAAGGGTTGCAACAACCCCTTCGGTAGTCATCACTCTTTGCGGTAGCCCCATCACTCCTTCGGTAGTCGTCACTCCTTCACGGTAGTAACAAAATCTTCCCCGTATGTCCCGCCCTCTCCATCATCGCGTGCGCCTGCGCGGCTTCGGTGAGCGGGAAAGTGCGGCCGGTGACCACCCGGATGCGTCCCGCTTCGATATGCGGCCACACCTGCGCCTCGAGCTCGGATGCGATGCGCGCCTTGAACGCCGCAGGCCGCGTGCGTAAGGTCGAGCCGGTGTAGGTGAGGCGCTTCAGCATGACCGGCATCAGGTTCACTTCCACTTTGGAGCCCTGCGCGAACGCGAGCTGAATGATGCGCGCGTCGTGCGAGGCCGCCTTGAAGTTGCGCTCGATGTTGGGCCCGCCGACGATGTCGAGGATCACGTTGGCGCCGCCGGCTTCGCGCACCGCCTCGACGAAGTCCTCCTGTTTGTAGTCGATGACGCGGTCCGCGCCGAGATCGCGGCAGATCCGGCAGCGTTCCTCGGGGCTGTCGGTCGCGAGCACTTTCGCGCCGAACGCTTTCGCGAGCTGGATCGCCGTGGTGCCGATGCCGCCGGCGCCGCCGTGGACGAGAAACGTCTCGCCCGCCTTCAACCCCGCGCCGATGAAGACGTTGCTCCACACCGTGAAGTAGGTCTCGATGAGGCCGGCGGCGTCCTCGATGGCGACGCCTTTCGGGAGCGGCAGGCATTGCTGCGCGTCGGCGACGCAATATTCCGCGTAGCCGCCGCCGTTCGTGAGCGCTGCCACCTTGTCGCCGATCGTCCAGCGCTGCGCGCTTTCGCCCACGGCGACGATCTCACCCGAAATTTCCAGCCCGAGCAGGTCCGATGCGCCCGGCGGCGCGGGATACAGACCTTTCCGCTGCATGATGTCCGGACCGTTCACTCCGGCGGCAGCGACCCTGATGAGCACCTCGTTCTTCTGTGGCTGGGGCACCGGGCGCTCCGTGGGCTTCAAGACTTCCGGTGCGCCCGGGGCTGAGATTTCGACGGCTTTCATTTTCTGCGGCAAAGTCATGTCTGTTCCCTGTCGGTCATCGCGTGGACGCACGCACCTCGGCGGAGCGGTCCCAGAAGTTGGGCAGGAGCGGGCTGGAATACCCGGAGACGAAAGGCTTCGTGGCGCCCGTATCCGCATCGAAGACGTGGCGCTCGACCGCGCCGATGTTCGCGCCGTAGACATGTATGCTGATCGAGACGCGGTCGTCGTAGGCGTTCGCCACCTCGTGTATGTCGCCTTCGGCAGGCGAGAGCCGGTCGACGCTGCCGGCCTCGAGCCGCTGCGGCGCGGTCACCGGCATCGGCGAGCCCGGCTCGAAGCGCCGGCAGATCTCGGTGCCTCGCATCACGCCCACGAGGCCCCACACCGTGTGATCGTGGACCGGCGTTTTCTGTCCGGGACCCCAGACGAAGCTGACGACCGAAAAGCGCTCCAGCGGGTCGCAGTGGAGGAGATACTGCTGGTAGTACTGCGGGTGAGGCTGGGCGCAATCCTCGGGCAGCCAGTCGTCGTGCGCGATCAGCCCGCCGAGCAGACGGCCGCCTTCCGCGAGCATCGTCGCTTCGTTCGCGCCGTGCGCATCGACGAGCCGCGTGA
>CAZULX010000138.1:0-4457 GCA_964621335.1 uncultured Streptomycetaceae bacterium | reverse complement strand
GCGACGGCGGCCTGCGCCTGCGCGAGCGCAGCGCGCTCGTCGCGCGACTGGAGCTCGATCAGCACGTCGCCCTGCGCGACTCTCTGTCCTTCGGCCACCGGTATCTTCTCGACGCGCCCGGAGACCGCCGAGCCGATCGAGATGCGCTGCGGGGTCATGATGCGGCCGCTCGCGACGATCGTCTGCACGAGGTCGGTGCGCACGGCCCGGTAGACGTCGACCGGCTTGCCGAGGATCGCGTTGCGAAAAACGAACGCCGCAATCGCGCACGCCGCTGCGATCAGCAGTGCGCGCTTTACCCAACGACGCGCCGGATGATCCTGTGCTGCCATCGATGCCTGGCCCGGAGGTGTGACTGGGAGCCGATCATAGCAGCCGTACCGACACGGCCGCTCCTAGGACGTCAGGCGAGGCGTTCGGTCGAGATCTCGTGCAGCGCCTTGCCGGTCACCTCGAACGCGGAGACGTTCGCAAGCGTGGTCTGCGCGATGGTGTCGAGGGCTTCGGTGGTGAAAAAAGCCTGGTGGGAAGTGATCAGCACGTTCGGAAAGGTGAGCAGGCGCGCGAACACGTCGTCGTGCAGCACCTGGTCGGAGAGATTCTCGAAGAAGAGATCGGCTTCCTCTTCGTACACGTCGAGGCCGAGGCTGCCGATCGCGCCGGTCTTCAGTCCTTTGATCAGCGCGAGCGTGTCGACGACGGCGCCCCGGCTGGTATTGATGAGCATCGCGCCCCGCTTCAGCCTGCGCACCGCAGCGCCGTCGATGAGATGACGCGTCGCGGGCGTGAGCGGGCAATGCAGCGAGATGATGTCGGAGGCGGCGAGAAGCTCAGCGATGGTTACGTATCTCACGCCCATCGCAAGGCATTCGGGATTCGGATGCGGGTCGTGCGCGAGCAGGGTGCAGCCCAGGCCCGAGATGACGCGCAGGAACGTCGCGCCGATCTTCCCGGTGCCGACGACGCCCACCGTCTTGCCGTGGATGTCGAAACCCAGCAGTCCGTCGAGCGCGAAGTTGCCTTCGCGCACGCGCGCATAGGCGCGGTGGGTCTTGCGGTTGAGCGCGAGTATCAGCGCCAGGGTGTGCTCGGCAACCGCGTGGGGCGAATACTCGGGCACGCGGCACACCGTGATGCCCAGCCGCTGCGCAGCCGCCAGATCGACGTTGTTGAAGCCGGCGCATCTGAGTGCGACGAGCCGCAATCCCCGGGCCTCGAGCGCTTCCAGCACAGGGGCGCTCGCTTCGTCGTTGACGAAAATGCAGACGGCCGGCGCGCCCGCGGCGGCAGCCACGGTGTCCGCGGACAACCGCGGCTCGAGGTAAGCGAGCTGGTGCGTGCCCTGGGCATTGGCGGCGTGCAGGAACCGGCGGTCGTAGGGCTTGGTGCTGTAGACGGCAATGCGCATGTTCGTGAAGCCTTCGGGTCAGGGGTTTGTCGCAGCGGTTCGGTAGTGTATGACGTGGCCCTGAGCAAGGTGCGCACCCGGGCGCACACCGTCAAGTCTCAGCCGGCCGCGCTTCCGTCGCTTCGCCGTGCACGCGCACCGGAGCCTCGCCCGTAGCGATGAGGTCGACGGCCTGATCCGCCGCGTCCTCGAAAGGCTCGAGCACCAGATCCGCGCCCGCGTCGCGCAGCGCATCCGCGTCGGCGGCGCGGTGCGTGATGACGGCAATGCGCCCGCGGAATCCGGCGCTGCGCAATTCCTGCGCGATGGCGAGCCGCGGATCGTCGTGCGTTACGCCGATCGCGTGCGGGAGCACGGTCGCCACCACCCAGCGCACGCCTTCGAGCGGCAGGCCTGCCACGAACTCCGCATCGCTCGCATCGCCGTATTCGGCGTCGAAGCCGAGCTCGCGCCAGCGCTGGATCACCGCGGGATTGAAATCGATACCGAGCACGTGCGCCCCGCGCTGGCGAAGCCGCGCGGCGATCGCCGAGCCGTATCGGCCGAGACCGAACACGAGCACGTCATGCTCGCGCGTACGGGCCGCGTGTTCTCCCTCGCGCCGCTTCGCTGCTATGCGGCTGAAAATCCCCAGCGCAGGCTCGCACAGGTCGTAGAGCCGGTGCGAATAGGTGATCATGTAGGTCGAGGCCGCGATCGTGATGAGCCCCACGAGCGTCACCAGTCCGAGCACGTCTTCCCCGACGTGGCCGAGTGTCACGCCCATCGCCGCGAAAATGAGCGAGAACTCGCTGATCTGTGCCACGGTCAAGCCGGCGAGGAAGCCCGTTCTCCGGTCGAAACCCATCACCGCCATGATCGCGAGCACGATCAGCGGATTGCCGATCAGGACGAACAGAGACAACACCACCGCCGCCAGGGCGTGCTCGCCCAGGCCGGCGAGCTCGATGCGCGAGCCCAGTCCGATGAAGAAGAAGAGCAGCAGGAAATCGCGCAGCGGCGCGAGTCTCGCGCTGATCGCTTCCCGGTAACGCGTGGAAGCGAGCGAAACGCCGGCCAGCAGCCCGCCGAGCTCCTTGCCGAAGCCGAGCGCCTCGCCGAGCGCCGCGAACAGCGCAGCCTGCGCGATCGCGAAGCAGATCAGGAGCTCGGGTGCGCGCGCAAGACGCGTGGTGAGCGGGTCGGCGACATAGCGCACGAAGACTACTACTGCCGCGAGCAGCGCGATCCCCGCCAGCAGCACGTGCAGAATGCCGATGCCGCCCGCGTCCTCCGACGCGCCGATGCCGACCGCGGATAGCACGATCATCGCGAGCACGACGACGAGATCCTGCACGATGAGGAAGCCCATCGCGATCTGGCCGTGCAGCGAGTCGATCTCGCGCTTGTCGGACAGCAGCTTGACGATGATGATCGTGCTGGAGAAGGTGAGCGCAACCGCGACGTAGAGGCTGGCGATCGCATCGAGCCCGAGCGCGAGGCCGAGCGCGTAGCCGATCACCGAAGTGAAGATCACCTGGCCCAGACCGGTCATGAGCGAGACCGCGCCGAGCGAGCGTATGAGCTTCACGTCGAGCTTGATGCCGACGAGGAAGAGCAGGACCGCGATGCCGAGCTCGGAGAGGAGCGCGATCTGCTCGCTCGAACGCACGATGTCGAGCGCCGCGGGGCCCGCGAGCAGTCCCACCGCGATGAAGCTCACGATGAGCGGCTGGCGCAGCAGCATGCCCGCGAACCCGACCGTCGCAGCGAGCACGAGGAGCGCCGCCATTTCGCTGAACGGGGACTGCAGGAGGAGCTCGGTCATGACCGGCGGGAGGAGAGCTGCACGGTGCATGATAGCAGCCGAGCTCGAGTCGATTCGATCGCAACTCGACCAGATCGAAGAGGCCTACGAGCTTTTCGCCAATCAGCGTGACGGGGTGCTGAAGATCGCGATCACGCCTTGGGCGCGTCTCCGTTCAGCGGGGTATACGGCCTCGAGAAATCCATCTGCGCCGGGGCGCTCGTCCCGCACGTGATGACGAAGCGCATCGCTTCATCGAGCGTCCAGTCGGTCGGAGTAAGAAGCTCGACCGGCACGATTTCCATGTAGCCCGAGGTCGGGTTGGGCGCGGTCGGTACGTAGACGATCGCCAACTCGCGCCCCGTCGCGCTGTCGCGCACCACCCGCGTCACCAGCGCCACCGTCTTCAGCGGCGGCGCGGGGAAGTCGATGAGGACCACGCGCTGCACGCTTTCGGGTTTGCTGCGCAGGGCCAGCAAGAGTTTCTTGGTCGAGCCGTAGATCACCTGCACCAGCGGGATGCGCTCCATGAGCCCTTCCAGGCGTGCGATCACCTGTCTCGCCAGCACGTGGGTCGTCGCCCAGCCGATGACGTAGAGGACCACCAGGGTCAGAATGGCGGCGAGCAGCGACTCGAGCCATGTGTAGTCGAGGAAGGAGGGAATGCCGCTCGTCGCGTTGTCCACGAAACCCTTCATGCCTTCGAGCCACGGCTTTCCCATGCGCGAGAGCAGCCTGAAGATGAAATCGAGCACGAGCCACGTCACCCACAGCGGGGTGATCACGAGCACGCCCGCGATGAGATAGCGGCGCAGATGGAGCCGGGAAAGGCGCATGGGCAGGACCGGGAGTGGGCTGACAGCGGGCAGGAGCAAGACACAAGCCTGCCGTTCCCGGCGGGGTATCCCCCGGCGCCATGAATGTCACTTTCCTCGGCGCCGCGCGCGAAGTGACCGGCTCGTGCTACCTGCTCGAGCACGGCAAGCGCGCGTTTCTGGTCGATCACGGGCTGTTCCAGGGCGGCTCGGACGCGTACCGCAAGAACCGCGCGGCGCTCGCCTTCGATGCGGCGGCGCTCGAGTTCGTGCTGCTCACCCACGCGCACATCGACCATTCGGGCATGCTGCCGAGGCTCGTGGCGCTCGGCTTCCGCGGGCCGGTGTACGCGACGGGCGCGACGTGCGATCTGCTCGAAGTGATGCTGCCGGACGCAGCGTTCGTGCAGGAGCGCGAAGCCGAGCGCAAGCACGGCAGGCGCGGCGG
>CAZULX010000137.1:0-4978 GCA_964621335.1 uncultured Streptomycetaceae bacterium | reverse complement strand
GTGAACGAGCTCGACATGACGAAGCTCGGGTGGCCGGTGCCGCAGCCGAGGTTCACGAGACGTCCTTCCGCGAGCAGGATGAGGCGCTTGCCGCTCGGGAAGATGATGTGGTCGACCTGCGGCTTGATGTTGTCCCACTTGTATTGCTTCAGGCTGGCGACGTCGATCTCGGAATCGAAGTGACCGATGTTGCACACGATCGCATTGTTTTTCATGCGCACCATGTGGTCGTGCGTGATCACGTTCACGTTGCCCGTGGCGGTCACGAAAATCTCGCCTTTGTCCGCGGCCTCGTCCATGGTGACGACGCGGTAGCCTTCCATCGCCGCCTGGAGGGCGCAGATGGGATCGATCTCGGTGATCCAGACGCTGGCGCCCAGGCCCCGCAGCGACTGCGCGCAGCCTTTGCCCACGTCGCCGTAGCCGGCGACGACCGCGATCTTGCCCGCGATCATGACGTCGGTCGCGCGCTTGATGCCGTCGACCAGAGACTCGCGGCAGCCGTAGAGATTGTCGAACTTGGATTTCGTCACGGAGTCGTTGACGTTGATCGCGGGGAAAGGCAGCCGCCCTTCCTTCTCCATCTGGTACAGGCGGTGGACGCCGGTCGTCGTCTCCTCGGTCACCCCTTTGATGCTCGCGAGCGCTTTCGCATACCACCCGGGCTTCGCTTCGTTCCGCTCCCTGATCGCGGCGTAAAGCGCGTGCTCTTCCTCGTTCGTCGGTTTGTCGACGAGCGACGGGTCCTTCTCGGCATTGGAGCCGAGATAGGCGAGGAGTGTTGCGTCGCCCCCGTCGTCGAGGATCATGTTCGGCAAGCCGCCGTCGTGCCAGTCGAAAATGCGGTGGGTGAAATCCCAGTACTCGGTGAGACTCTCGCCTTTGTAGGCGAAGACCGGAACGCCGGCGGCCGCTATGGCCGCTGCGGCGTGGTCCTGGGTCGAGAAGATGTTGCACGAAGCCCAGCGCACCTCGGCGCCGAGCGCGACCAGGGTCTCGATCAGCACCGCGGTCTGGATCGTCATGTGGAGCGAGCCCGCGATGCGCGCGCCCTTCAGCGGCTGCTTGTCGTTGTATTCCTCGCGCACCGCCATTAGACCGGGCATTTCGGTCTCGGCGATCGAGATTTCCTTGCGGCCGAAATCGGCCAGCTTGATGTCGGCGACGTGATAGTCGCCCTGGGACTTCTGAAGCACAGCGCTCATCGTTCACTCCTGTAAGTTCTACGCCGCTCCTTCGCTCCCGCTCCGGGCGCAAAGGCGCGCTTATGCGGCTATCGCCGCTGCATATGAATGACCGCTGTATGTCGTGGTGCGGGAGGGACCGTTCGGTACGCTCACCCGTGCCTGGAACACACGCGGTGAGCGTCGTTACTGACGGTCCAGCGGGGCGTGAGCCTGGACCGGTTCCGAGCCTGGCGGAGAGGGGACTCTCCGTCGCAACGCTCCTCGGGAACGCGGGATTCTACATTAAGCCGCCACGAGAGTGGAGACCGAAGGAAGGGAGGTTACGGAGAGGTTACGGAGGGAAACCTTGGGTTTCCCTCTGTTCGTCACCCGGCGCGGCTGCGGGCGGCGCTAGCGTCGCCCGCTACGGCTCATTGCCGTGCCGGACCGGCTTCGTCCCGCAGGATGGACACCTTGTCCGTGGCTTCCCACGAAAACTCCGGCTCGTCGCGGCCGAAGTGGCCGTATGCGGCGGTCTTGCCGTAGATGGGACGCAGCAGGTTGAGCGAATGGATGATGCCTTTGGGGCGCAGGTCGAAATGCTTCTCTACGAGGTTCGCGATCTTCTCGTCGGAAATGCGGCCCGTGCCGAAAGTGTCGACGAGCACGCTCACCGGGCGCGCGATGCCGATCGCGTAGGCGACCTGGATTTCGCATTTCCTCGCGAGGCCCGCAGCGACGATGTTCTTCGCGACATAACGCGCGGCGTAGGCCGCCGAGCGGTCGACTTTCGAAGGGTCCTTGCCCGAGAACGCGCCGCCGCCGTGCCGCGAGTAGCCGCCGTAGCTGTCGACGATGATCTTGCGGCCGGTCAGTCCGGTGTCGCCGAGCGGACCGCCGATGACGAAGCGGCCGGTCGGATTGATCAGGTATTTCGTTTCCTTGCTGATGAGCTCTTTCGGCAGTACCGGCTTGACGATCTCCTCGATCACGCCTTCCCTCAACGGTTCCGGGGAGATGTCCTCGCGATGCTGGGTCGAAATGACCACGGTATCGATGTGGTGAGGCTTGCCGTCGACGTACCGGACCGAGACCTGCGATTTCGCGTCCGGCCGCAGCCACGGGAGCTTTCCGTTGCGTCTGATCTCGGCCTGGCGCTCCATCAGGCGGTGCGCATAATAGATCGGCACCGGCATCAACTGCGGCGTTTCATCGCAGGCGAAGCCGTACATCAGGCCCTGGTCGCCGGCGCCCTGCTCGAGATCCAGCCCGCTGCCTTCGTCGACGCCTTGCTTGATGTCGGCGGACTGCTTGTCGAACGCCGTGAGCACCGCGCACGAGCGGTAGTCGAATCCGATCGCCGAATCGTCGTAACCTATGCGCTTGATGACGTCGCGCGCGAGGTCGGAGTAGTTGACGTTCGCGTCGGTCGTGATCTGGCCGGCCATGACGACGAGGCCGGTGGCGACGAGCGTCTCAGCGGCAACGCGGCCGTGTTTGTCCTGCGCGAGCACGGCATCGAGTACCGCGTCCGAAATCGCGTCGGCTACTTTATCTGGGTGTCCTTCGGAAACCGATTCCGAGGTAAAGAGGAAATTGCTCATGCGTGAACGCTTCTCGGGCCGTGGAAAGGGCGGATAGGATAACAGAAAGGTCCACTCCGCTCCTTCCCGAGGCGAAGGGCGGAACGGCGCGCTTAAGCGGCTACGGCCGCTACGGAAAGGTCCACGCCGCTCCTTCGCTTACGCTCCGGGCGCAACGGCGCGCTTAAGCGGCTACCGCCGCTACAATATATGCATGATGGTCGCGCTGTTACGCCTGCTCGCTCGGCTGCCTCTTTCCTGGCTGCACGCGGCAGGCGCGGGGCTCGGCTGGGTCGTCTACCTCGCTTCCCCGGCCTACGCCTCGCGCATGCGCGAAAACCTCTCGGCGAGCGGCATTTATGCCGACAGCGAAGCGGTGCGGCGAGCGCTGCACCGGTCGATCGCGGAAACCGGCAAGAGCGCCCTCGAAGTCGCGAAAATCTGGTTCGGCGATCTCGACGAAGTCCAGTCGCTCGTCCGCTGCGACACGTGGTCCGTCGTCGAGGAGGCGCAGCGCGCCGGGCGCGGAATCATTTTTCTCACCCCCCACCTGGGTTGTTTCGAAGTATCTGCGATCTACACAGCGCAGCGCGTCCCGCTCACGGCGCTCTACCGCCCCCCGCGCAGCCGCTGGCTCGAGCCGCTCATGCTGAGGGGAAGGAACCGCGGCAAGGCGCGCGTCTCGCCGGCGAACCTGAGGGGCGTGCGTACCCTCTACAAGGCGCTCCAGCGGGGCGAGGCGGTCGGATTGCTTCCCGACCAGGCGCCGCAGGTCGGCGAGGGGGCCTGGGCCGATTTCTTCGGACGTCCCGCCTATACGATGACGCTGGTGCATCGCCTCCAGAAGCAGACGGGGGCCGCGGTGATCCTCGCTTTCGCCGAGCGCCTCGCCAGGGGCGAGGGGTATCTGCTGCATTTCGCGGCGCACCGTGGAGCCGAGCTCGACGAGCGCGCAATGAACCGCGCCGTAGAGGCGCTCGTACGCAGCTGTCCGACGCAATACCTCTGGAGCTACAACCGCTACAAGATCCCATCGGGGGTGCAGCCGCCCTCGGCGCCCGCGCCCGCACCGGCGGCGAGCGACGGGTGAGCCTCGCGGGCGCAGGGAGAGCGCGATGATCCGCATCGCGCTCGGGCTGATCTGGCTGCTCCATTTTCTGCCGCTCGCAGGGCTCGCTCCGCTCGGTCGCGTCCTGGGCCTGCTGCTATACGCCGCGGCGCGCGAGCGCCGCCGCGTGGGCAGGACCAACCTGCGCCTCTGCTTCCCGGAGAAAAGCGAACGCGAGCGCACACGCCTGCTGCGATGCCATTTCCAGGCTTTCGGCCGCGCGGTGCTCGAGCGCGGCATCGTGTGGTGGTCTTCCCGGGCGCGGGTCATGCGACTGGTCCGCATCGAAGGCCTGGAGCACTGGAAAGCCGTCGAAGGCCGGCCTGTGATCTGGCTCGCGCCGCACTTCGTCGGCCTCGACATGGGCGGCACGCGCCTCGCGGCCGAGTACGAGGCCACCTCGATGTACAGCCGCCAGAAGGACCCGCGGCTCGACGCGATCCTCTACCACGGGCGCACCCGCTTCGTGATGCCCCGCCTCTTCTCGCGGCAGGAAGGCGTGCGTCCTCTGGTGAAGGCGATGCGCGAAGGGTTGCCGTTCTATTACCTGCCCGACATGGATTTCGGCCCGCGCGATTCGGTCTTCGTGCCGTTCTTCGGCGTGCCGGCGGCGACGATCACGGGGCTTTCGCGCATGGCGCGCCTCGCGCAAGCGGTCGTCGTGCCGGTCGTCACGCGCCAATTGCCGGGAGGGCGGGGTTACGTGCTCACGTTCCATCCGGTGTGGAGCGACTTTCCGGGTGCCGATGCGGCAGCCGACGCGCGCCGCATGAACGCATTCATCGAGACGTGCGTGCTCGAGATGCCCGAGCAGTATCACTGGCTGCACAAGCGCTTCAAGACCCGCCCGCCGGGCGAGGAGCGCTTTTACTAGGACTCTCCCGACGGGCAGAATGCACGCATGAAAAGCACGCTGCGCGCCGCGGTGATCGGCGTAGGTTCGCTGGGACGCTATCATGCGCTGAAGTACGCGGCGCTTCCGGGCGTCGAGCTCCACGGGGTCGCGGACCTCGATCGCGGCCGCGCGCAGAGCGTCGCCGACGAGCTCGGCTGCCGCGGCGTAACGGACTTAGCCGAGCTCCTGCCGCACGTCGATCTGGTGTCGGTCGCGGTACCGACCG
>CAZULX010000136.1:0-4050 GCA_964621335.1 uncultured Streptomycetaceae bacterium | reverse complement strand
ATGCGGGCGCGCGAGGTCGAGGACGAAGCCGAGCGGGCACTGCTCTGGGATCTCGCCGTCGCGGCGTTTCCGCCGTACGCGGAATACCAGACGCGGACCACGCGGAAGATCCCGGTCTTCGTCGCGGAGCCGCAGCGGTAGCGGAAAGCAGGCGTTGTGTGTCCTCCTCTACTCGTCTCCGGGGCCCGTAATCCGCCGTCGCGGCGCACGTCGTCAACGAATCAGTTCGCTGCCCGCCAATCCCAACCCGCGGCTTCCAGCTCGAGCAGCACGGCGAACGAGGATCGGCTCCGGTAATGACGTATCTGCGGCTCGTGCCCGATCCTGCATGAGAATACTGATTACCGGCGGAGGCGGCTTCATCGGGCAAAAGATCGCGCGCGCCTTGCTCGCGCGCGGCGGTATTGCCGACGAGCCGGATGCACAGCCGAAGCTCATCGCGCTCGTGCTCTTCGATCAGACGTTTCCGCCGGATCGCGTAACAGACGCGCGCGCGCAGTACGTGACGGGCGACATGCTCGATGGGAACCTGCTCGCGCGCGCGTGCGCTCCACAAGTCGACGCGGTTTTTCATTTTGCGTCGGTGGTAAGCGCCGGCGCGGAGGCCGATTTCGACCTCGGTATGCGCGTGAACGTCGACGGCATGCGCAACCTGCTCGAGATCTGCCGTGCGCAGCGTGTGCCGCCGCGCCTTGTTTTCCCGAGCTCGGTGGCGGCGTTCGGCGGAGATTTGCCGGAGGTCGTGCTGGATACGACCGCGCCGACACCCCAATCGTCCTACGGCACGCAGAAAGTCATCGGCGAGGCTCTGCTGACCGATTACACGCGCAAGGGATTCATCGACGGCCGCGCCGTGCGGCTTCCGACGATAGTCGTGCGGCCGGGCAAGCCGAATCGTGCGGCATCCGGCTTCATGAGCAGCTGTCTGCGCGAGCCGCTCAAGGGTGAATCGACTGTTTGTCCCGTGCCCGCGAAAACGCAGATGTGGATCGCCTCACCCGGGCGCGCCGTCGACATGCTGATACACGCGATGGAGTTGCCGGCGAGCGTGTTGGGCTGGAATCGCACGATCAACGGGCCCGGGATCACCGTGAGCGTCGCCGAAGCGCTCGCGGCGCTCGAGCGTATCGCGGGAAGCGAAACCGTACGGCGCGTGCGCTTCGAGCCCGATGCGGCCATTGCGAAGATCGTGCTGAGCTGGCCTGTACGCTTCGCGACGGTGCGGGCGGATCAACTCGGCTTCAGGCGCGACGCCGACATCGACGAGATCATCCGCGCGCACCTGCGCGGATAGGAGCGCCGCTCGCCTGAAGGCTCGGGCCTCGGCGCTCCGACGAACAGAGGGAAACCTTCCACGGTTTCCCTCCGTAACCTCCCTTCCCCCGAGGGAGCGAAAAATAACGCTACTGGGCCTTGATTCCCTGCTCCTTGAACACCATGCGCCACTTCTTGACTTCGCTCTGGAGGTGAGCGGTCATCTCCTCGGGCGTGCTCGCGATCACGTCGAATCCGCGATCCTGCCAGCGCTTCACCGTATCGGGCGTCTTGAGCACTGCCCTCACCTTTTCATTGAGCGTCGCGATGATCGGCGCAGGGGTGGCCCTCGGTGCCGCGAGGATCTGCCACGTAGTGAATTCGTATCCGGGCACACCGGCCTCTGCCATGGTCGGAATCTGCGGCGCGGCCGGGTTGCGCTTCACGCTGGTGATGCCGAGTGCCTTCAGCTTCTTCGCCTGTATCTGCGGAAGAGCATCGGGAATTGAATTAACGAAGTAGAGCTGCGTCTCGCCGCTCAGCGTCGCGATCGTCGCGGGCCCCCCGCCTTTGTAGTGCACGGCGAAAAGCCTGATCTTCGCGAGCTGGTTCAGGAGCTCGCCCGCGATGTGGGGGTTCGAGGCCGCGCCCGCCGTGCCGTACGTGATCGCGCCCGGTTTCGATCGCGCAAGCGCAATCAGATCCTTCATCGAATTCACCGGAAGCGAAGGATGCGCTACCAGGACGGACGCCACCGAACAGAGGAGCGAAACGGCCGCGAAGTCTTTGAGCGGATCCGGCGCCTTGTCGTACACGAACTGGCTTGTGGCGAACGGCAGCGTGTTGACGAGCAGCGTGTAGCCGTCGGGCGCGGCGTTCTTCGCGATCTCGGTGCCGATCATGCCCGTCGCGCCGGTGCGATTGTCGACGATGATCTGCTGGCCGAGCGGCTTGGCGAGATCGTTTGCGAGCAGGCGCGCGATGAAATCGACGCTGCCGCCGGGCGGAAACGGCGCGATGATGCGTACCGGCTTCGCCGGATAGTCCGCCGCGAATGCCTGCGCCGCGGTAAATGCCAAAATCAAAAGTGTAATGCGTCGTTTCATAAATAGCTCCTTGCGGCAGAATAGGATAGTAACCCGTTAAGGGGCGAGCATGACTATCGGTGTCCTGGCTCTCGTGGGACTCTCACCTGAACGCGTAGCCAGCCTGACGGCTGCCGGCTACGCCGTTCGCGAGGGCAAGAAGTATCCAGACCGGATGGACGCCGTTCGGAAGGCCGGCGAGAGCGTCAGGGCCGTGCTCACCAACGGCCGCGGGGGCCTGAGCGGCGACGAGATGGCGTTGCTTCCGAAGCTCGAGATCGTCTGTGCCGTCGGCGCGGGCTATGAAGCCGTCGATCTCGACACGGCCCGGAGCCGCGGCATCGCGGTCGCCAATTGCCCCGACACGAACGCATCCGCCGTCGCCGACTCGGCCATGATGCTGCTGATGGCGGCGACGCGGCACCTGCGTCAGGCCGATCGCCACGTACACGCCGGCGGATGGCAGGACCAATGGGCTGTCGTCACCCCGACCATTTCCGGCAAGCGCCTGGGCATCCTCGGCATGGGAACCATCGGCGGCAAGATCGCGCACCGCGGCGCGCGCGGCTTCGACATGGAGGTCGGCTATCACAACCGGAAGGCCGTTGCGGGATCGTCCTATCGATATTTCGACAGTCCGGTCGAGCTCGCGACGTGGGCCGATTTCCTGGTCTGCGCGGCGCCCGGCGGCGCGGGAACGCGGCATCTCGTCAACGCGGACGTTCTCACGGCGCTCGGGCCGAGGGGCTATGTCGTCAACGTGGGACGCGGCACGGTCGTGGACACGGCGGCGCTGATCGACGCGCTCAAATCGAAGCGCATTGCGGGCGCGGGCCTGGATGTGCTCGAAGGCGAACCGGCCGTGCCGCCGATCCTTCCGGAGCTCCTGCAGTTCGAGAACGTGGTGGTCACGCCGCACTGCGCCGGACGCGCACCGGAGGCACGCACCGCTGCGACGGCGTTGATTATCGATAATCTGAACGCGCATTTTGCGGGGAAGCCGCTGCCATCTCCGGTCTCGATGAAAGGCTGAAACGCGTTACGAAAAATCGTGGATCTCAGTGCTTCGACATCCCACCGGCGGTCGTCACCGTGATATGCGACATCGGCGAATCCGCCCTGGCGCCATGCCAGTGGCGCTCCCCCGCCTTGATGTGGACCACGTCGCCGACGCTGATCTCGCGCTCTTCGGTTTCGCTGGCGACGATCCCCCTGCCCGCGGTGACAACGAGTATCTGATCGCTGTCATGCGCATGCCAGCCGGTCGTCGCTCCGGCGCTGAAATTCACCACGTTGCAGCGAAAGTTGTCCGATTGCCCATCGGCGATCATCTCCTGCCGCGTGCGGCTCACCGCACCGCCGGTCCATCCGGCTATCGGCGTCGCGGTGCCCATTGCCTTCTGCGGCAAGTCGTTGATCTTCAGTACGCGCATACCCGACCTCCTTGTCTGAGAAAAAAGCCACTCCGGCCTGTTCGCGCCGAGCATACGATAAGGACATCGCAGCGCATCCGGCAAGCACGATCACGTCGACAGGAGAATCCGCAATCCCATTGATCAAGGCTTACGCCGAAGTCGAAAATCCCCGAATACAGCGCAATCTGCCCAAACGGTTAAGCTGTCTATCCCAGACAAGGAGAGAGACATGGCCGGTAATGGAGAGATGATCATCGAGCTCGACAGACAGCGCATGACCGCGATGGCACAAAAGG